>CAYQRN010000013.1:0-36193 GCA_964419995.1 uncultured Planctomycetia bacterium | reverse complement strand
CGTGAGCCCGCTCCTCGCGCTGGCGGGCCGGCAGGCCGACTTCGTCCACTGCCTCGGTTCCGGGCGCATCGCCGACCGTCTCGCCGCCCGGTACGGATCTCCCTTTGCCGTGGAGACGGCGCTCATCCGTCTCCGGGACTCCGAGCTCGCCGCGGAGATCACCCGATCGCTCTTCGAGACCGCCCGGGAGTACATCGAGAGCTTCGACGTCTACGGCGACCGCCTCGCCTTCGAGTGGCAGCAGACCGAGAAGGAGAAGCCGGTCATCTTCCGCGGCGAGGCCGCCGAGAGGGTCGAGGTCCCCGACTTCGCCTCGCGCCTCCCTGAGAGCATCAGGCCCTACACGACCCGAGGCGTCTACGACGACACCCACCAGCACCTCTCCTTCAAGCAGGGGAGCGGGCACGGCGGGTCCCATCCCCACCTCGCGCATGAGTTCGTCCGCGCCATCCTCGAGGAGCGCAGGGCCTTCGTGGACGAGGAAACCGCCGCCAACTGGACGTCCGTCGGGATCTGCGCCCACGAGTCCGCCATGAAGGGCGGCGCGCGGGTGGACATCCCCCGCTTCGCCTGACACCGGAGCACGGCGGCCCCATGCTCGTCGCGACGTGGAACGTCAACTCGGTGAGGGCGCGCCTTCCGCGCCTCCTTCCCTGGCTCGCGGAACGGAAGCCGGATCTCCTGCTCCTCCAGGAGACGAAGTGCCGCGACGAAGACTTCCCTGCCGAGGACCTCCGCGCCGCGGGATACGCCGCCGCCATCCACGGGCAGAAGACCTACAACGGCGTCGCCATCCTCGCCCGGGAGCCCCTCGAGGATGTCCAGAGGGGGTTCCCGGGGGATCCCGATCCGTCACAGGCCCGCGTCATCAGCGCCCGGGCCGGAGGGATCCGCATCGTCTCGGTCTACGTCGTGAACGGCCAGGCCGTCGGGACCGACGCCTACCGCTTCAAGCTCGCCTGGATGGCCCGCCTCGCGGAACACCTCGGCGATCTCGTCCGCCGGGATCCGGAGACGCTCGTGGCGGGCGATTTCAACGTGACGTTCGACGACCGCGATGTCTACGATCCGGACCGATGGCGGGAGGAGATCCTCTGCTCGACTCCGGAGCGCGAGGCGCTTCGCGCCATCCTCGACCACGGCCTTCTCGACATCTTCCGCCGTTTCCACGCCGACGGCGGGCACTACACGTGGTGGGACTTCCGCACCCACGGATTCCAGCGGGGGCACGGTCTCAGGATCGACCACGCCCTCGTGACGCCCGCCGTGGCCGGGCGGACACGGGGGGTGGAGATCGACCGGGAAGCGCGGGGCGGCGAGAAGCCCAGCGACCACGCTCCCCTGCTCGTCGATCTCCGCTGACCCGCGCCCTCTTCCGGCCGCTACCTCGCCGGCTCGAACGTGAACTGCTGCCCGCCGATGGAGGCCTCGCCCATGAACCCGGCCCGGGCGAGCGAGAAGATCGCCACGCCGTTCATGTAGTCGGCCGTCGCGGAGGCGCCCGCTTCCACGGCCACGGCCGATGCCTGGGCCGAGAGCTCCATCGTATTCGACTTGAAGCGCGACATGGACTCGGGGTTCTGGAAGAAGATCAGCTCCGAGTAGCTCTGCCCGCCGAGCTGCAGCCCGACGGTCCCCTGCGAGAGATCGCAGTAGCCCACCTTCGCACCCTGCTCGTAGACGACTCCTCGGCCATAGGCTCCGCCGACGCCGACGCCGCCCTTCCCGATCTCGGGGAAGACCGCCCATCCATAGGCCGAGCTGAAGAAGCGCTCGAGACCCGGCGCACGGTTGCGGAAGTTGCGGATCGTCTCCTGGGCCTCGGAATCGAGCGCCATGCGGCCGCCCTCCGACGTCGGGGCCGTGGAGCACGAAAGCAGTCCCGCCGCGATCACGGCGAGGACGGAAGCGGATCGAAAGGCTGCGGTCACGTGAGGTCCTCCGTTTCCCTGTCTGGCAAGGTTCCGGCGTCCTGCCGGAACCCGAGAGACTATCAACGGGAACACCGCTCCGGAACGGGTCGGCGCGGTCGCGGCGTCACCGCGGCGTGACGGCGCCCGCAAAGCGGACGCGGACCGTGACGTCGAGGGCGTCGGGCCCGTCGCGGCGTCCCCGGGAGTCCATGGACTCCCGGGAACCTGACACCCGAAGCACGAGGATCTGTCGTCCGGTCGGATCCACGTCGATCCGTCCGCTCGCCGTGACGCTGAGCGGCGACGGCTTCCCCTTCCGGAGCGCGACCGCCTCCACGATCTCGGCAAGCGGTTCGCCGGGCGGCTTTCCATCGAGCGGAATCCACTCGATCATCCGGCCGAGCTCCCGGGCGGTGCGCTCCTCGACCCACGGATCCCAGACCCAGGGGTCCCGCCCGAGATCGGTCCAGACCATGCGGATCAGGAGCGCCGCGCCGTCGCGCGTCACCGTCGCCTCGTGGCTCGTCGGGACGGCGTCCTTCCAGGGGACATGGGCAGGATCCCCGAACAGCACGCGATGGACCGTGTCGGCCCACATGGGGGACTCCGCGGGGGCAGGCCGTCCCTCCTCGAAGAGGCCGAAGGCCAGGCGTCCCTCACGGGAACCGAGGACCAGTTCGTCGAGGCTCCGGCGCATGACCTCGCCGAGCGGGAGGCCGCCCCGCGCGATCCACCAGAGGTCGAGAGCGGCCCGGTTCGCGTTGTTGGCCGCCAGAGGGGCGATGTACGCCGTCGCGCCCTTCCGGATCGCCATGAGAGGGAAGGACTCCCCGGGCCGGAGATCAAACCAGCGGACGACGCCCCCGGTGTCGCCGAAGGTGCTGACGATGTCGCCTCCGACCGTCGCACGGCGCGTGACCGCCGAATGGCACGAGCCGTTCACGACGATCGCCGGGTGGAGATCCACGTCGCGGAGGAGCAGGGCGGGCGTGAGACGGGGCATCTCGCCCTTCGGATCCTCGCCGACGCGCCGCGGATCGAAGGGCCAGTGGCGATCTTTCTCGCGGTTCCGCATCATCGAGAAGAGCCAGATCCCCTGGGGATCCCCGCAGTGGCCCCACTCGACGAGCCCCCGACCCGACTGCATCGCGCGCTGCGCCTCGAGGAAGTCCCTCCATCCGGCATCCGCTCCCGTGACCCAGAGGTCCACCGTGTCGAGAACCCTCCCTCGAACCACAGGTTCGGAGCGGGGCCCCACGCGGGCGCACTTCGGAACCGACACGGACGTCACGCTCGCCATGGTCGCCGGCAGATCCCCCGCGGATGCGCGCAGGATGTTTCGGACGAAGCGGTCGGCATCGTCTCCCGTGGCCCCGGTGATGATCCCGAAGGCGGTGTCCACGAAGGGATCGTCGTCGAGGGATGCGAGGCACGGCACGAGCCGCCTCGGGAGGTTGGCGTCGATGCCGGCCGGGGCGAGGACCAGTGCGAGGAAGGCCGGGCGCCCCGCGCGGAGATGGCCGGCGAGGGCCTCGGCGCTGCCGAATGTCACAACGCGGCCCTTCCGCGCCTCCGAGAGCCGCCGCGCGGCCCGCTCGTATCCCGTCCCCGCGAGGGAGGCATCGAGGGCCACGAGATAGCCTCCCGGGGCCGCCGGCGTCGGAGCGGCGCCCGCGGCGACGGCAAGGAGGAGTCGGAGGATGAGCGGAGCGGCCATCGACGCCATCATACCGGACACGGGGTCGGCCGCTTCGATCAGGGCAGGACGAGGGTCACGGGGTTGCTGATCAGGAACGCGGAGGAGGACGGCAGGAGGCCGGCATCCACGGCGTAGGCCTGGAAGAGCAGGGGAAGGCCGCCCAGGGGCGGCAGTCCGGGAAACGCCAGCCCGAGTCGCGGCACGACGGAGCCCGTCGACATCCCCTGAAGGGGCGGACCGAGGAGTCCGAGGCCGTCGAGAGCGCCGAGCGTCGGCTGGGGCGCTGCGATGCTCGTCCAGAGGGCGCCGAAGGGGAAAACGACGAAGGGAGCCGGCGGCGGCGCATCGACGGCTACCGTCACCGGCGAGAGGACCTCGCTGTGCCGGACCTCGAGCGCGAGCGTGGCGCCCGCGGGCTCGAAGGACGCGAGGAGGCCCCGCCAGCGGACCGTGAAGGTCACCGGCAGCGCGGAGGGCGAGGAGACGGTGATGAGCACGTCGTCCGGCAGGGCGTCGAGCAGGGTCACCGTCGCGGAGGCCTCGCCCCCGGGGCCCGTCAGACTCTGCAGCGGCGACACGAGCGCCGAACCCGCCGCCACTCCGAACAGCACCGCCGCGCCGGAGACGGGAGTGCCGCCCGGCGTCATGAGGCGGACGACAAGGGGCAGGAGCAGGGGGCTCCCCGCGTTCCCGGCCTGATCGTCTCCCGACACGATCTCGAGGACACGCGTGACGCCATCCGGGCGGATCCTGTGGATCTGCCCCGGCGCCAGCGTCGTGTACCAGAGGGCGCCGTCGGGGCCCACGGCAGCATCCGTGATGAGCCCGAGGCCCTCGGCCCAGTGGGCGCCCGTCTGCCCCGGCGCGGGGGGGGCCGGCGCGAAGCCGGACCCGGCGGGGGCGAGACGGTCCACGAAGCCGCCGTTGAAGTCCCCGTAGAAGATGTTGCCCTCGTACGCGGGACCGAAGCTCGATGCGCCCCCGGGGACGTTCCGGTAGACCCCTCCGAAGGAAACGATGGACGCCGACCCCGCGGCGTGCGGGTACTCGGCAATGGGGGGCACGAGCCCCGGCGGAAGTGCTCCGCAGCCGGTCCACGTGGCCAGAGTGCCCTCGAACCAGGGCCACCCGAAGTTCTGACCGGGACCTGTGCAGAGATCGAGCTCCTCGCGCGAGAGGTTTCCCACGTCCGCGATGACGAGGTGACCCGTCACGGGGTCGATGTCGAACCGGAAGGGATTGCGCAGGCCGAGAGCATGGACGAGCTGGCCGTTCGTGCCGCCGAAGGGATGGCCCGGCGCCGCGAGGAGGGACTTCGGCGGCGGTCCTGTGCCTCCGAGGCCCCGGACGGCTCCCACGTCGAGACGCAGGATCACGCCCGCAAGGGCCTCGAGGTCCGCCGCCGCACACATGTTGCCGTCATCCCCGAGGGCCACGTAGAGGAACCCGTCGGGGCCGAAGGCGAGGGTTCCTCCGTTGTGGAGTCCGTCGATGTCCGGGGCATCGTCGATGAGGAGATACGGATCCGAGAGCGCCACCGAGGCGCTCGCCGCCGACGCGACGTCGCCCGTCGCGGTGTAACGCACGACACGCACGGTCTGCGACGCGGCGTGGGCGTACTGGAAGTACAGATACGGCCACGCCGGCCACAGGGGGTCGACGGCGACGCCGAGGAGGCCACGGTTGTTGCCCACGGCGACGCCCGGGATCGTCCCGATGGTGGCCGAAACGCCACTGGTCGAGCGGACGCGCACGGTACCGGTCCAGGCCTCGATCGTGATGAGGCGGCCGTCGGGAAGGAATGCGAGGCCGGCGACGTGCGACGTGCCGGCGGCGATGAGCTCGCGGACGAATCCCGTCGGAAGGGACTGGCCGCCGGCGTGTGCGGCCAGGGCCGCGAAGACGATCGTGAGGGCAATCCTCGTGCGGTTCATGCGGGGATTCCGGCTGTTTCCTCTCCCGGATCCAGCATACCCCCCGCCCGCCGCCGGCGCCAGACGATCTGCAAGCTCCGGCAGCCGCCTCCGGGCCGGCATCCGCCCGTGCTAACGTTGCGGTTTAGGGGTCCGCGGAAAAGGGCCGGAATCGGAGGCGGAAAAGTCCATGTCCGTGAGCGCAAGCAAGCTCGCCATTCTCGTGGGCGGCGGACCGGCGCCGGGAATCAACAGCGTCATCGGAGCCGCCGGGATCCGGAGTCTCCTCGAAGGCATCGATGTCCTCGGGATCCGGGACGGCTTCGAGCACCTCATGAAGGGCGCCGCGTCCATGGCGACACCCCTCACGATCGACGCCGTGAGCCGCATCCACTTCCGCGGGGGCTCCGTCCTCGGAATCTCCCGCGCCAATCCCACGACGGATCCGGCGCATCTCGAGACCTGCGTCGCGACTCTCCTCGGTCTCGGCGTCGACCGCCTCATCACGATCGGCGGCGACGACACGGCCTTCTCGGCGCTGAAGCTCGAGGAGAGAGCTCGCGGCCGGATCCGCGTGGTCCACGTGCCGAAGACCATCGACAACGACCTCGACCTCCCCGCGCACGTGGACACCTTCGGTTTCCAGACGGCGCGTCACTGCGGCGTCGAGATCGTGAAAAACCTCATGGTGGACGCCCGCACGACATCGCGCTGGTACTTCGTCGTCACCATGGGCAGGAAGGCCGGGCACCTCGCCCTCGGCATCGGCAAGGCCGCCGGTGCGACCCTCACTCTCATCCCCGAGGAGTTCCCGAAGGGGCGGACGGGGCTCCGGATCCTCGTCGACACCCTTGCGGGCGCCATCCTCCAGCGCCTCGTCGATGGACGGCGAGACGGTGTCGCGATCATCGCCGAGGGTGTCGTCCTCGGGATCGGCGAATCAGAGTTCACGGGCTTGCCGGGGGTCGAGAAGGACGCCCACGGGCACATCCGTCTCGCCGAGATCCAGATCGGCGACATCCTGAAGCGCGCCGTGACGGCGCGGCTCCGGGCGCTCGGCGTGAAGACAACGATCATCGCCAAGGACGTCGGCTACGAGCTCCGCTGCGCCGACCCCATTCCCTATGACATGGAGTACACGCGCGACCTCGGGTACTCGGCCGCGCGCCATCTCCAGGAGGGCGGCAACGCGGCCCTCATCTCCATGCAGGCCGGGCGCTTCGTTCCGATCCCTTTCGCCGCGATCATGGACCCGGCCACCGGCCGCACGCGGGTCCGCCTCGTCGACGTCACGTCGACTCGCTACCGGATCGCGGAGCGATACATGATCCGCCTTCGCCGGGAGCATTTCGAGGACGCCGGCCGCCTCGACCGGCTCGCCACGGCCGCCGGACTCACCCCGGAGCGCTTCCGCGCGGAGTTCTCCCACGTGGCTCTCGACGGCGGCGCCCCTCCCTCCTGAGGGCACGACGTCGCTCAGACGCGTCCCGCGGGCGCCGTGAGCCGGTCGATCTCGGCCGCGAGGTCGTCCACGCGGAGCGGCTTCGATACGTAGCCGTCCATCCCCGCCGCGAGGCAGGCCTCCCGGTCTCCCGTCATGGCATGTGCCGTCATGGCCACGATGGGGACGCGGACTGACCCGGCCGACTCGATCTGCCGGATGGCGGCTGTGGCGTCGTACCCATCCATCTCCGGCATCTGCACGTCCATGAGGACGAGGTCGAACCGGCCGGGTGCGAAGGCCTCGACCGCGGCTCGACCGTTGTCCACCGTCAGGACTTCGAAGCTCCACTTCTCGAGCACGGCGCGAGCCAGGCGGCGGTTCACGGGGTTGTCCTCGACGAGGAGAACCCGGAGGCCACCCCGGACCGGCGCTCGGCAGGCCGGAGGGCGCACGTCAGGGAGGCGGGCACCACCACCGTGCAGCACGGTCATGATGGCGTCGAGAAGCTCCGACCGCGATACGGGCTTCGTGAGGTGGGCCACGATGCCGCACTCGCGGCAGCGGGCGGCATCCCCGGGGCCGGCGGCGGACGTGAGGAGGATCACCGGCGCCCCCCGACCACCGACATCCGCGGCGAGCCGGCGCGCCGTCTCGAACCCGTCCATCTCCGGCATGTGGCCGTCGAGGATCACGAGCGCGAAGGCACACTCCGTCCCCGCGGCGGCCTGCAGCGCCGCAGCGCCGGAAGAGGCCTTCACGGGCCTCATCCCGAATCCGGCGACGGTCTCCTCGAGGATGCGGAGGTTGGTCGCGTTGTCATCGACGAGGAGGACCCGCACGCCATCGAGATCTGCCGTGACACCGGAGCACGCCTCTCCCGCATCCGGAACAGCGCCGAGGACGGCCGTGAACCGGAACCGGCTGCCCCGTCCGGGCTCGCTGTCGACATCGATCTCCCCGCCCATCATGCCGACGAGGCGGCTCGTGATCGTGAGCCCGAGCCCCGTGCCGCCGAACCGTCGCGTCGTGGACGCGTCGACCTGTGCGAAGGGATCGAAAATGGATCGGAGACGCCCGGGGGGAATCCCGATGCCCGTGTCCGAGATCTCGAAGAGGAGGCGCACCGAGCCCTCCGGCGCCGGAGCCGGGGCCATGGAGACCTCGACGAGAACTTCACCCCGCTCCGTGAACTTGACGGCGTTGCCGACGAGGTTCACGACGATCTGCCGCAGCCGATGCACGTCGCCGCAGAGACGGTCGGGTACGGCCGGGGCGATCCGGCAGGCCAGCTCGATCCCCTTCTGGTGGGCCCGCAGCGCGAGGACGCGGGCCATGGACGTCACGCTCTCCCGCAGGTCGAACGGAACGGGATCGAGCTCGAGACGGCCCGCCTCGATCTTCGAGAAGTCGAGGATGTCGTTCACGACCGACAGCAGGGCATCCCCGGATTCGCGGACGGTCCCGAGATACTCCCGCTGCTCGGGATCGAGCCGGGTGTCGAGCGCCAGCTCCGTCATGCCGAGGATGCCGTTGAGGGGCGTGCGGATCTCGTGGCTCATATTGGCCAGGAATTCGCTCTTCGCGCGGTTCGCGGCTTCGGCCAGGTCTCGCGCGTCCCGGAGGGCGGCCGTCTGGCGGTGGACGCGGCGGCGCAGGGCGGCTATCCACACGAGAGCGGTCAGGAGCAGTCCGACGGCCGCTACCACGGCGCTGAGGAGCCGGCGAGGCGTCCACCAGGGCGGAGCCGCGACGAGCCGGACGTCCGAGGGTTCCCGGCACCGGATCTTGAACGACCGGGGTCTGCGATCCGCGCCGAGTCGGATCACGGCGACTCCCCGGACCTCGACGCGGCTCCCGGCCGGGAGCTCGCGAAGCCGCCCCGTCGGATCCGGGTCGTCGAGGTAGGCGTAGAAGAGGATTCCGTCCGCCCTGAGGTCCAGCGTGACGCCGTCCTCTTCAGCGTGGACCTGCAGGAGTTCCGCCTCCACCGCGACGAAGTCGTCGGCGCCGCCCCCGGCGCCGGACATCAGGTCCGTCGCGGCGAGCCGCAACGGCACGGGCTCCGAGGCCCGCCCCACCACGCGGCAGACGGCGTCCTCGAGGGCCGGGAGATAGTCGATGACCGTCGGATAGCCCGACACCTCCACGACATCGGAGGCCCGGACCTCGGCGTCATCCGAAAGCTCCACGTAGAGGGTGCCCGTCGCATCCTTCACGAAGAGCGACCCGCTCCGGCGTGCCAGCAGGACCGCTCCGCGAACGCGGACCCGCCGAGCGTCGAATCCGCCTTCCGTGCGCCGGATCATCTCCGAAATGGGACGAAGCGGAGTTGCGAAGGGCGACCCTGGAGGCGGCCCCACGGCTCTCACGGCCTCCGTCCCCGGGGACAGGAGCTCGATGCCGGTGAAGGCTCCCGTACGGCTCATGACGGCAACGGGAACGCCCCGGACTCGGACGCGGGTATCGATACCCGGCACTCCCCCCGCACGATCGGCTCCCGGGATCCGCACATCGACGCTGCCGCAGCGTTCCGCCAGCCGGAGGCGGATTTCCCCCTCCGCGCGGGTGACGGAGCGCAGCGTCCCCTCGACCTCGACGAGACGCGACGCCAGGTCGCCGCCGGCGATCTCTCCGGCAGCGACCGCGACGGGCACGGCGTCGGCGATCTCACGGGCGCATGGCGCCAGCCGCTCCGCGTCCAACACGGGTGCGAAGCCTGATCCGCCAGCAGTCCCTTCGATCCGTACGGCTTCACCCGCCCGAGGGAGATCCATTCCCTTCCGGAACCGGACCTCCAGCGCATCGGCCGCGTCCTGGATGAAGGCCCGCCTCGCTGCGGGATCGACCACGGTGACGATCCCGCTCGTCGCGACGGAGAGCCCGCTGCCCCGCACCTCGAGGATCTGCCTCAACTCGCACAGGCGCAAAGTCTTGGGACGACGTCCCGGATCCTGCGACCGGACGGGGAACGAGAGCCCGACAGCCAGAGGGACGAAGAGCATCAACGCCCGCCGGGGCGCGTCCCATCGCACGCAGCGAATCCTCCCCGGCCCGACCGACGCCGGGCCGACCGCGAAACCTCCTGCTCTATCGGCAGGCGGGGCAAGGCTCTTGGGCGGATTCCCATGAGGCACGGGATCGTTGACCTCGCGCATCTCTCCGGTGTACAAGAACACGGACTTGTCGAGCGGTGCCGCCGCCGCATATCGACCGTTGATTGGGAGCCAGACATGACTCGTTCGCTTCTCGCGTGCCTCTCATTCACCGTCTTCGCCGGCACAAGCCTCGCCCAGCCCTTCCAGGACGGGGGTTTCGAGGCCCAGGCCCTCGGAACGATCTTCACGAGCCCCTGGAGCGAGGGCGGCGGCACGGCGTCCGCCATCGTGAATGCTCCGCCGGCCGGCCTTCCCGCCACGGGTTTCCCGACGGAGGGAACCCAGTGGGCCGTGATCGATCCGAACCTCGTCGGCCCCTACACTGCGGCGTGCGGCGCCGCGCCGGGCGCGACGGCAGCCTTCGTGAGCCAGACTTTCGGGATCTGCGAATCCGTCGGGATCGTTTCCTTCGACTGGAACTTCTTCAACGCCGAGGGCCCGAACCAGTCGAGCTATAACGACTTCCTCGACATCGCCGTCTTCGAGGCAGCGACCACGACGCGACTCGTGACGCTCGTCTACGTGGACACGTGGGATGGCACGACCGCTCCGCCGGTCTGCACGCCTGCCGGCGGGCTCGTTTACCCGATCAGCTTCGGCACGGGTGGCGAAGTCCAACCCACGGGATTCAAGACAGCCTACGTCGACATGGTCACGGTGCCAGGCTACGCGCCCGGCATGCCGCTCACGCTCATCGCAACCTGCGCCAACCGCGGCGACAGCGCCGTCGCATCCCGCGGCTTCATCGACAACATCCAGATCCAGTCGTCGCTCCTCCCCAACGCGGGCCAGGCGAACAGCGCCGCCGCCCGCCTCGAGGTGAACGGCGCCGGCGCCGGCGCCTGCCAGGGTCCCTTCAATGTGACCCTCGGCGCGGCCGCAACGCTCACCTTCGCGTGGCAAGGGCCCGCCGGCATGCCCATCGCCATCGTCGCCGGCCCGCAGAACCCCGGCGGCGCGAGCTTCCCGTGCATCGGAATCGCCGATGTGGGGACACCGCCCATCTACGCCGACATCACGCTCCTCTTCAGCGGGACGCTTCCCGGATTCCCGAACAACCTCTTCTTCCTGAACGGAGCCGGCACGGCCCAGCAGGCGTTCACTCTGCCGTCCCTCCCCCCGGGACCGTTCATCAACCTCCAGGGCATCGTCTTCCAGCCCGTGGGCGCACCCTGCCCCGCGGTCCTGACGGCGGCCTTCTACATCGGCGTCTGAGGCGAGCGACCTGTCCCCGGGCCGCGGTCCCGCCCGGACTGCGGCTCGCCACCGTCCGGCAAGCCCTCGCGCCGGCGCCGCGGGGCGGGTATGATCCCGCCTCCGGAGCCCCCCTCGCTTGCGCACTCTCCGATCCGCCGCCGCCAGGACCCTGGTCCTCGGCCTCCTCGCCCTTCCTCTCGGAGCTCAGGAGAGCCGCGAGGCTGCGCTTCCGGAATCCCGCCGGACGCGGGCCCTCGGCATCGCCCTCGTCGACGGCTGGCGCTGGCGCACGGTCGAGGCAGACCCCGACCTCGAGCCGTTCACCGCGGTCTGGCCGGCCGCGGACAGGGGCTTTCTCGCGGCCTCGGCCCGCGGCCTCGTGGCCTTCGACGGTCTTCGCTTCCGGCAGGAACCGGGATGGTCAGAGCTCACGGGCACCCTCGCACCTCGGGACCTGGGCTTCGACCGCGACAGCCTCGTCGTCCTGACCCGGGCAGGTATCCTCCGTGTGGGCGCCGGCGGGAGAATCCGGACTGTTGCCGCACGGGAGCCTCCTGCCAGGGTGGCCCGCCTCCTGCGACTCGAGGACGGCACCCTGGCCGTGCCTTCCGACGACGGTATTTCCGTCGTCTCGACCGGGAGTCTCGTGCGGCATCTCGACGGCCCGCGCCCCGCCGAGACGATCCTCAGCGCCGCGGCGACGATGGATGGAACGCTCTGGTGTTCCACGCGAAGCGGCCTCTGGCGCCGCCATAGAGATTCATGGCTCCCGGCCGTGGCGGGCCGACCCGGCGGCTCCCCCGAGTCCTGGTCGGCGATGCTCCTTCCCGGCGACGGCCTCATCGCCGTGCTCGAACGTCCGGGCACAGGGCCTGACTGCGTTCACGTCCGCGGCAGCGAAGCCCGGTGGTTCACGGGGTTGCGCCTCGGAGACACCTACACGGGCGCGACGATGATGCCGGACGGGATCCCCGCTCTGGCCACACTCCGCGGCGACGTCCTCGTCCTCGACGGGGACGGCGTGACGCGCCGAGTGCCCGCCCCGGCGCACCGAGAGCTCGTGAACGGGATCGCCGCGCTCTCGAATCGGCGCCTCGCGCTGACTCTCGCCTCGGGCCAGATCGCCATCGGGGATCTCGGCTCCACGCGGTGGGTCTGGCACCGGCCCGACGCGGGCTTCCGGGGACTCTCGGTGAACGCGATCGCCCCCGCACGGCGGGGTGGCTACTGGGTCGCCACCGAGAACGGCTGCGCGCGCTTCGACGGCCAGCGGTACACCGACGTGATCACCGAGGCGGCGGGGATCCGGCTCACGGAACTGACCGCCGTCCTCGAGGACGGCGACGGCAGCCTGTGGCTCGGCAGCGGATCGAGCTTCACCGGCGCCGTGAGGATTACGGGAGGACAGGCGACGCTGCATCAGGAGCCGGAGGGGATCGGCGATCGGCACGTCCATGCCATCCGCCGGGATCCCGTGGAGGGTCTCTGCTTCCTGCTCCTCGGCCGATTCGATCCCGCCTTCGACGACGGCGGGATAGCGACCTTCGCCCGGGGAGCCTGGTCCCGCCAGGGCAGGGAGTCGGGACTCCCCCACGACCGCTGCTACGACCTCGTCGCCGGCGACCCCGTCATGGTGGCCACCCACGCCGGACTCGCCCGGCGCGCCGGCACGGGCTGGGAGAGGTTCTCCCCGTGCCATCTGCGCGTCTTCACGGCGGCACCCCTGGGCGGCGGCCGCTGGATCACCGGAGGAGGGCCGCGGATCCGCGGTCTCCACATCCACACGGCCGGACGATGCGAGCCGCCGGACGATCCCATTCTCCGGGAGTCGGGAGGAGCCGGGATGCACAGGACGCGGGACGGCCGCCTCTGGATAGCCTCCGACAACGGCCTCATCGTTCACGACGGGCGACATGCCCACCGCGTGACCGGCGAGCCGGGCCTCTGGACCACCGGTTTCTGGCCCATCGTGGAGGCCGGAGACGGATCCCTTCTCCTCGGCTCTTCGGGCCGGGGTCTCTTTTCCTTCCGCCAGGACGACGGAGCCCCTCCCGTCACCGTCTCCGCCACCGTCCACCAGGCGGGGGCCGGGGATCGTTTCATCCTCGCCCTCCGCGGCCGCGACCCCTGGTTCACGACACCCGCCGAGCATCTCCGTTTCGAGATCCAAGTGGATGGCGGCCCCTTCTCGCCGCCCATCGCGGGCAACGAACGGGAGCTCTCCGTGACAGGGGGCGGGGTCCACGAGATCGCGGTCCGCGCGGTCGACATGTTCGGTAACCGGGAGGAGCGGCCCTTCGTCGTCCACGTCGAACGACCACGGGGTTTCTGGCAGCGGACCGAGACGCTCGTGCTGGCCGGCGGCCTCCTGCTGACTCTCGGACTCCTGTCCCTCATTGCCGCGCGCCGCCGGGCCGACCACCGGCGAAGCGAGGAGCGGGAGCGTGTCGCCCTCGAGACCTCGGAGCGTCTCTACCGCGAGATGGTTGAGCGAATCGATGCGGTCCTCGTGCAGTACGGACCTGACGGATCGATCCGGTACGTGAGTCCCGGTGTGACCCGCATCTCGGGCTGGTCGCCGTCCGAACTCAAGGCATCCACGGATTTCCGCCGCCGCATCGTCCATCCGGACGACGCGCCTGTCATGACCCGCTTCATCGACGCGCGGGCCCGCGGCGACACGTCCCCCCTGGAGGACGTCTTCCGGATCATCCACCGCGACGGCTCCCTGCGGACCCTCCTTTTCCGCCAGACGGGACGCGTCGATTCCGCAGGACGCGTCATCTGCTGGGACGGCATCGTGCTCGACATCACCGAGCGCCAGCGCCTCGAAGCCTCCCTCGCCGAGAGCGAGGAGCGGTTCCGCCGCGCCCAGAAGATCGAGAGCCTGGGCGCTCTGGCCGGCGGAATCGCCCACGATTTCAACAACCTCCTCCTCGCCATCCTCCTCAGCACGGATCTTGCTCAGAGAACCGCCGGAGGGGCGACGGTCCTCGAAGAGCACCTCGACCGGATCCGTGCGGCCGGCCAGAGGGGCTCGGAACTCTGCCGGCAGCTCCTCGCCTACGCCGGAGCCTCCCGGACCGACCGCCGGTCCGCGGACCTCAACGCCATCCTCCGCGACGTGACCCCGCTCGCCCGCCTCTCCGCCTTGGATCCGGCGGTCCTCGCCCTCGACACCGGTCCGGACCTGCCTCCCGTCTTCGCGGACCCGTCTCAGATCTCCCAGGTCGCCCTGAATCTCATCATCAACGCCGTGGAATCCCTTCCCGGCGGCCAGGGGCAGGTCACGATCCGCACGCGGGCAGCCTCCCTCTCCGCGGACGACATCCGCTCTCTCCATGGCGGGGACAGCATGTCGCCTGGCACCTTCGTCGTCCTCGAGGTCGAGGACACCGGAGGGGGCATGGACGTCACGACCCTGTCGCGGATCTTCGAGCCCTTCTTCACCACCAAGTTCGCCGGCCGGGGGCTCGGGCTCTCCGCCGTGCTGGGCATCGTACGGTCCCACGGCGGAGGGATCTCCGTGCGGAGCCGGCCGGGGTCCGGAACGACCTTCACCGTGTATCTTCCGGCGGCCAACGTCCCACCCGCGCCGGAGCCTGCCGCGACCGTCGGCGCGGAGCCGACGCACGCCGGCGGGACAATCCTCCTCGTCGACGACGACGAACTGGTGCGGGAAGTGACCGAGGCGGCTCTCCGCACCGCCGGTTTCACAGTGCTCGCCGTCCCGGATGGCCGGACAGCTCTCGACGTCTTCGCCGACCGGATGCACGAGATCACCGCGGCGGTCATCGACGTCCTGATGCCGGGCCTTCCTGGACCTGCGGTCATGGACCGGCTGCGGGCGATGGCCCCCCACCTGCCGGTCGTCCTCGTGAGCGGCCATGCGCAGGATGCCCTCCGCGACCGGCTCGAGGACGGCCGGACCGTATTCCTCACGAAGCCCTTCGCGGCCTCGTCCCTCATCCGGATCCTCGCCGGCTTCCCCCGTTGACGGCGAGGCCTCCGGCTCTCAACATGGCGCCGGAGTGTCCCGGGACGCAGCACAAGGAACGGCATGCGCATCCTCCACACGGCCGACTGGCAGATCGGTATGAACGCGGCTCACGCGGGGGGACCCGCCTCGCGCCTCCGTGAAGCCCGTTTCGAAGCGGCCGCCCGGGTCATCGCCGCGGCGGCCGAGCGCCATGTCGACGCAATCCTTCTCGCCGGCGACACGTTCGAGCACCACGGCGTGGCCCGTGGCGATATCCAGCGGATCGTCGACATCCTCCGCGGCTCGCCGGCGCCGGTCTTCCTGCTGCCCGGGAATCACGATCCGCTGATGCCCGGCTCCGTGTTCGAGCATCCGGCCTTCGGCGACGCCTCGGCGATCGTCACGGTCATCCGCCAACCCTGCGTGATCCCGGTTGGCGACGGCGAGATCGTCGCCTCTCCCCTCGCCTCGAAGGAATCAGAGGACGATCCGACGACGCTCTTCCCCCTTCCGCCCGCCGGGACCCCGAGGCGCGTGCGCATCGGCCTCGCCCACGGGAGCCTCCGCGGCGCCGGCGCGGCGGATGCCGACATCTCCTTCGATTTCCCCATCGACCGGAACGTGATCTCCACCTGCGATCTCGACTACCTCGCGCTTGGCCACTGGCACTCGGCCTCGTTCCATGAGGTGGACGGCGTCCTCCGCGCAGCCTACGCCGGCACACCGGAGCCCACGCGATTCGGTGAGACCGGATCGGGCGGGGCTCTCCTCGTGACCATCCCCGCACCGGGAGCGCCACCCGTCATCGAGACGGTTCCCGTGGCCGTACTCCGCTGGCGCGATGAGGACTTTCGCCTCTCCGCGGAGGATGACCTCCGTTCGCTCCGCTCCTCGATCGACCGCGAATCCCCGGCCGAGGGTCGCCGTACGCTGTTGAGGATCGCCCTCCGCGGCGTGACAGATCCCCGGCGTTTCCGGGATCTCGACGATCTCGACGATCTCGGCCGGCAGCGATTCCTGCACTTCCGGCTCGACCGCACGGCGCTCGCCGTGGAGCCCTCGGATGCGTCGTGGATCGCGGCCCTCCCCGAGGGACCGCCGCGCCGCGTCGCGGCATCGCTCCTCGCCAGAGCCTCCGGCCAGGATTCCGGCGGAGCCGCGCTGGCGCGGGAGGCGCTCCGGCTCCTCTTCGAAGCCGCTCGGGAGACCGGGTCGTGATCCTCCGTGCACTCCGCCTTCGTGACTTCGCCGGACTCGTCCCCGGAGCCGAGATTCCCCGGTTCGACGCGCGGATCACGGTGATTCACGGGCCCAACGAGGCCGGGAAATCAACACTGCTCAACGCGATCCAGTTCGCGTTGTACCAGCGGTACAACACGACCGGAGATGCCATCGCGGCCGTCATCGCACCCGCCGGACGGAGCCTCGCACCGTCCATCGACCTCGACTTCGAGGCGGGAGGGGGTACGTGGCGCATCGAGAAGCGCTTCCTCAAGGAGGCTTCCGCCCGCCTCTCGCGCCTCGAGGACGGAGCGTGGCGTCCGTTCGCCACGGGGCGGGAGGCGGAGGAGGCGCTCCGCCATCTCCTCGGCGGCACCGCCTCGAAGAAGGGCCTCGCCGGCGCGGACGACTGGGGATTCGGCCAGATCCTCCTCGCCCCCCAGGGAAGCCTCGTCCTCGATGACCTCAACACCGAGGCCCGGGATCGACTCCACGCGGCCCTCGGGCGGGTTGCCGTCGAACCGAGGGCACGAGGCATCGAAGCGCGCATCGACGCCCTGTGGCTCGAGGCCTACACCCCCCAGGGCAAGGAGAAGAAGGAGTCGGAGATCTCGACGCTCCGTGCGCGGCTCGCGGAGCGCGAGGAGGCCCTGCGCGCGGCGCATGCCGCCGTCGCGCGGTTCGACGCTCTCTCCCGCACCGTCGCCGACGCGACCCGTCTCGTCGCCGACGGCGATGCCGCCATCGCCCGGGCCGAGGCGCAGGCCGCCGCGGCGGAGGCCGATGCCCGGCGGGCCGCGGAACTCGACCTGGTCCTCGAGGCCGCCGCGCGGCAGACCGCCGAGGCCCGCCGGAACCGCGACGACGCCCGCCTGCGGCAGAGGGAGATCGGAGAGCTCGAAACGAGACTGCGGAGTCTCGACGAGCAGCTCGCCGGACTCAGGAAGGAAGAAACCGACGTCACGTCACGCCGGGAGACCGCCGAGCAACGCCTCGCGGAAACCCGGCGCAACGCCGCGGACACGGCCCGGGAGAAGGAAGGCCTTCGCGATCGGGAGAGGGATGCCGCCGACGCGGGACGCCTGGCCGAGATCGCTCGCTCCCTCTCGGACCGCGTCGAGCGCCGGAAGCGCCACGACGATCTCGCAACGGCTCTGGCCGGGCACGAGCGGCACCTCGAGGAGATCCGAAGCCCGTCGGAAGTCGAACTCCGGGACATCCGGAAACAGCAGGCGGAGGCGGCGAAGCTCGAGGCAAAGCTCGGCGCCCTGGAGCTCCGCGTCGTCGTACGGGCCGAGCGCGACCTCGTCATCGACGAGCCGGAGGGCGGCGCGCGGCCCCTCGGGTCCCTCTCGGAGACCACGATCCGGGGAGTCGCGCCCCTTCGCATCGTCCTCCGGGACGTGGCGCAGCTCGAGGTCCACGGCCCCGTGGAGCACCGCGAGATCGACCGGATCCGGGAACGGCTCGCGGACGTCGGCCGGGAAATCCGGCACCGGCTCGACCCCTTCGGCACGGGGGACATGACGGAACTCGAGCGGCGGCGCGGCGAAGCGCAGGCCCTCGAGACGGCGATCGCCGGCGTGCGAAGCCGCATGGAAGAGATCTTCAAGACGCGGGACGCCCTGGATCGAGATCGGGATGAGGGCCTCCGGGAAGAGACGGAACGAACGGCCATTCTCGAACGGCATCCAGGCTGGCGCTCCGATCCCCCCGACGGGGCCATGGCGCGGATCCTCCGCGCGGAGGCCGAACGGGACCTCCGGCGACTTCACGAGCGCGAAGCCCGTGAGCGGCAGGCCGTCGAGACTCTCGAGGCCGGACTCGCCGCCGCGACGACGGAATGCGCCCGGATGGCCGGCGCGATCCAGACCCTCGACGTCGATCGGAGCCGGGCCACCGGGGCTCTCGGCGTCCACCGCGCCGCCGGCGTCACGCCGGAGGAGCGTGAGACCAGGCTCCGGGAGGCCGAGGCCCGGGTACTCGCCGCGGAGGAAGACGAGAAGTCCGCCAGGGCCCGGCGCGAGGCTCTGCCCGAAGACCCTGCGCACGTCGAGGGATTCGCACGGTCGGCCCTCTGGAAGGCCAGAGCGGCCCGCGAGGAGCGCCTGCTCGCCGGGGAACGGGCGCGCACGGAACTGCAGCTCCTCGTGGACGGGGCTCCCTGGGCGAGGCTCGCCGCGGTCGAGGAAGAGATCGATGAGCTCCGTCGCCGCGAGGCGGCCGAGGAGCGGCGCCTCGCGGCGCTGGCTCTTCTCCGCAACGAGCTGGCGGGCGAACGTCGCGCGGACCTCGACCGGATCGTCGGCCCGGTGCGGACCCGGGTGGAACGGATGGCGCGGCATGTCATGGCGTCCGGCCTCGGCGTGCGCCTTGGCGAGAGCCTCCTGCCCGAGTCATTCCCGCTAACCGGCGGGGGCGAGCTTGGCGGCGATCAGCTCTCCTTCGGGACACGGGACCAGTTCGCGCTCCTCCTCCGGCTCGCGCTCGCGGAACTGATGGCCGAGCACGCCGGACGCCATGCCCTCCTTCTCGACGACCCCCTCGTGAATACCGACAGCCTCCGGCGCCTTCGCCTCCTCGACATCATCGCCCGGGCGACCCGGGAGCTCCAGATCGTCATCTTCACCTGCCATCCGGAGAGCTACGCCGCTCTCGGCGACGCCATGTTCATCGACATGGCGAAGGCCCGGTCCGCGGCCGAGACGAGCGGAGCCTGAGACGCGGCCGTTTCGGTCGGACGGGGGCGAATCGCGCTACGTGTCGATTCCTGAAAGACTTGGCGACTTGGACCGCGGTGAGTATGCTGGGCGCCGTGATCTTGTTGCATGCCGGATCCGCGGGGCGCCGGGACCTGCCGCATGGACTCGCCGTGCCATCCCCCTCCGCACCCGGCCTTCCTGAGAAGGAGATGAGGATGCGTCTCGCACTTTCCGTCCTTGCCTGCGTTGCGCTGGCCTCGGCCGGCCTTGCCCAGGCGACATTCGACCCGCAGGGCCCGCCCTGCGCCTACCTGTTCCCCGTCGGCTGCGGCGCGGCCGGAGACATCGAGGGAATCTCGTGGAACGGTCTCGGAATCTCCACGGTGGACACGGCGAACGGCGCCGGCTTCCCCTGCGGCGGACCCCAGTACGGCCGCGTCGTCGCCAACGGCCCCTACGCCGTCCCGGCCGGAGGCCCGATGCCCGAGCCGCTCCCCGGCGTGACGAACCAGCTCTACATTCCGATCCCGCCGGCCGCCATCGGCTCCACCGTGACCCTCTGCTGGGACTTCTACAACGCCGAAGGCGGCCCCACCGCCACGTTCAACGACGGCATGAGCATCGACATCGTGGGCGCACCGTGCGGTCCGTCGATCTTCAATCTCGCCTACGCTGACACCTACACGCCCGCCGGCCCCGGGACCGACGCATCTCCCTGCGGCAGCGGCGCCCTCGAGCGCCTGGTAGCTGGCCCCGAGTTCGTCGGGCCCATCACCGTTTTCCCCGGCGACGCCTACATCCGCGTCACGGTGTGGAACGGCGGCGACAACGCTGTCTCGAGCCACGGCGTCATCGATGAGGTCTGCTTCGCAGGCATTCCCTGCGTTGCGTACTGTCTCCTCGGTTTCAGCTCGCCCCTCGGACCGGGCTCGCTGGCCATCACGAACACGACCTGTCCGCCCGCGGCTGGCTACAGCTTCATCATGCCCCTCACCGTCACGGCCGGAGCCTTCCCCGCCGGCTGGCTCGGCGGGATCGACATCTCGTGGACCGACCTCATGATCGAGTTCGCCTACGGATTCCCGTTCACGGGAACGCTGGACGGAACCGGCGGGTCGCTCTTCTCCATTCCGGCCGGAGTTCCGTCCGGCCTCACGCTCTACGGCAACACGCTGCACTTCCTGCCGGGCTACGGTGCCTACGCGGGCGCCCGGTTCCCGACGACCTACACGACTCCATGACGCTCCGCTGAACGGGCGCGCCCCGGGGGGGCAACCCGAAGGACGGGGGCCGCGCTCGAGCGCGGCCCCCGTTTCATTCCGGCCCGGCCGAGGCCGCGATATCGGCCTTCTCTCGCCCGCGTTTGCGGGTATCCTCCCCTGCCTGCCACGTCATCGCTGATGGGAGCATCGCCGTGTCCGACTACGCCATGAGCCCGCCCCAGGGCCCCGCCGCGTCCATGCCGGGACCGCCGCGCACCAGCGGCGCCGCCGTCGCCAGCCTCGTCCTCGGCATCCTCGGCTGCATCCCCTTCGTCACGAGCCTCCTTGCCCTCATCCTGTCGGTCGTCGGCCTCCGCGCGACGCGATACCCGGGTGTCGGAGGCCGCGGGATGGCCATCGCGGGGCTCGTGCTCGGGATCCTCGGCCTCGTCGGGTGGGCCGTCGGATTCGGCGGAGTCTACACCCTGTTCATGGTGTCGAAGCCCGCCCACGAGGAGGCCACAGCCTTCACCAAAGACCTCGCCGAGGGCCGCATCGAGGCGGCCCACGCGCGCTGCACCGAGGATATCTCCCTCGACGATCTCCGGCGACTCGCCGAGTCCTTCAAGCCGCTCGGTGCCCTCGAGGACCTGACACGCATGGCGGTCGAGGCGAAGGCCATGGCAGGCACCGGCAGCGACACGACGTGGGAGCTCACCTGCCTCGGCACGTTCCGGAACCAGAAACGGACTGTCTCCTACGTCATGGTGAAGGTCGGGGACTCCTTCCGGGTCGCCGGAGTGCAGCTCCGCTGATGGGGACGCGCCGCCGCCCCCGGCAAACATCCCTCCCAACCTTGCGCGGACGCCGGGGCAGCGGATAACAGAGCACGTCGGCGCCCGGCCTCCTGCCGGACTTTGCCACGGGTTCCGGAGCCGTCCGATGTCCATCGCCATCCTCATCGGGGTGCTGGTCGTTGCGGCGATCCTCTTCGCTCTCGACATCGTCCCGGCGGATGTCGTGGCTCTCGGGGCCCTTCTCCTCCTCGTCATCGCAGGCGTCATCGCGCCCGATCAGGCCTTCCGCGGCTTCGGGAGCGAGACGGTCATGATGATCTTCGGGCTCCTCGTCCTCTCGGCAGCTCTGCAGCGGACGGGAGTCGTGGACACCATCGGGAAGCTCGTCCTGCGCCTTTCCGGACGGCATCCCGGCCGGCTCGCCGCTCTCATCCTCATCGCCGCCGCCCTCACCAGCTCCCTCATGAGCAACACGGCGGCCACGGCATTCCTCCTCCCCATCGTCGCCGGCATCGCCCACAGGGCACGCGTCGCCCCTTCGCGCCTCCTCATGCCCCTCGCGTTCGGGTCGATCCTCTCGAGCTCGGTGACGCTCATCTCCACATCGACGAACCTCGTCGTGAGCGGCGTCATGGCCCGCCACGGTCTCCGCCCCATCACGATGTTCGAGCTTTCGCCGATCGGCATCCCGATCTGCCTCGCCGGCATCGTCTACATGCTTGTCATCGGCATGAAGCTCATTCCGGCGCGGGAGGGTCCCGCGGACACGACGGACCCCTTCGGACTCCGCCCCTACCTCGTCGAGATCGCCATCTCCCCGGGCTCACTCGTGGCGGGGAGGACCCTCGCGGCGTCCGGAATCGGCCGCCGTCTCTCCGCCACCGTGCTGTCGATCTGGCGGGACGGGGCCGCCGTCGCCGCCGCGGCGGATCTCGCCCTCCGGGAGGGCGACAGGCTCCTTCTCGAAGGCGAACACGGCCCCATCACGGAGGGCGCCGGCGCCCTCGGCCTCGCCGTGGCGCCGGCGCTCTCCTGCGAGTGGCCGCTGCCCGGCGCCGGCCCTCTCAAGCTCCGCGAAGCCGTCGTCCTCACGGGATCGCCCCTGGCCGGCCGAACGCTGGCAGGACACCGGTTCCGAGAGCGACACGGCCTCCAGGTGCTCACGATCGGCCGCCACGGTCGCACCATCCGGGGCAACCTCGCCCACCTGCCGCTCCGGGCCGGCGACGTTCTTCTCGTCCAGGGATCCGACGCGGACTTCGCGGCCCTCGGGGGCGAGCGTCTCGTCTCCCTGGCCGAGGACGGAACACGGATCCCCCATCGGGCGGGGCGCGGCGCCGTGGCTCTCGGCGCCTACGCGGTGGCCCTTGGCCTCGCGGCGACCCAGGTCGTGCCCGTGGGGATCGCCGTTCTTGCCGGAGCCTTCGTGACCGTCGTCACGAGATGCATCACGGCGGAGGAGGCCTACCGCGACATCGACTGGAAGGTCATCATCCTCGTCGGCTGCATGCTGGCGGTGGGGGACGCGATGCACGACACGGGTGCGGCCTCGCTTCTCGCCGGGCAGCTCCTGCGGATCGGCTCCGGCGCGGGTCCCACCGTGTTCCTCATCATCTTCTTCGCTCTCGCCGTTCTCATCACCCAGCCCATGTCCAACCAGGCCGCCGCCGCCGTCCTGGTCCCCGTGGCCATCGAAACCGCCCTCCGGCTCGGCGCGGATCCTCGCCCCTTCGCCCTCACCATCGCCGTGGCCGCGAGCTGTTCCTATCTCACGCCGCTCGAGCCCTCCTGCCTCATGGTCTACGGGCCGGGGCGCTACCGCTTCTCGGACTTCCTCCGCGTCGGGGGACCGCTCACGATCCTCATCGCCGTGCTCTCCGTGATCCTCATCCCCCTCGTCTTCCCCTTCGCCGAGGGGCGTTGAGCACCGCGTCCATGACGCATCCCGCCGGAAACGCCGAGGCAAGAGGGTTCAAGTTCGACCGCCAGATCCGGAACCTCGCGAGACTGGTCGACGATCTCTCTTCGCGGAGGGATGTCTTCACGAGCCACCCCTGGCAGCTCGAGTTCGCGACGAGCAACGCCTGCAACCTCCGCTGCGTCCACTGCCCGCATCACGACGGTCTTCCGCTGAGGCGCGCGGATTTCGATCTGGCAACTCGGGTCCTCGATGAGTTCCTGCCCGAGGGAGGGCTCCTCTCCCCGATGGACCTCTCCGAGCCCTTCGCCGGGGACATGGACCTCTGCCTCGCCCGATGCGAGAAGTACGACGCCTGGCTCAACCTCATCACGAACGCGACGCTGCTCACCGAGGACCGTCTCGCCCGAGTCCTCCCCCGGACCCACCGCCTGTTCCTCTCCATCGAGACGTTCGACCCCGGCGACTTCGCCGCAATCCGGATCGGAGCGACGCTCGAGAGGGTCATCTCCAACTGCCGCACCGCTGTACGACTTGCCCGGTCCCTCGGGGTCCCTGTCACGTTCGTGACGATCCTCATGCGTCCGATCCACGGGCAGCTCCCTGCCTACGTGGAGCAGGCAGCGGCCATGGGCGGAACGGAGGTCCTGGTTCTCGAGCTCCTTCCCACGTTTCCCAGGTTCGAGAACTACCGCGTGGCCGGCGTCGTCCCGGAACGGGATCTGCTGGCCATCCGCGACGCTGCAGTCGAGGCGGCGGCGCGGGGCGGAATAGGGCTTACGGTGGGGATGCCGCCTCCGCTCCGCGCCCGCGTCGATCCTCCGCCCTCGATCCCCCGCGTGATCCACACGGAGCTGGCGCACCGGATGCACGGGGAGATCTTCCGGATCCACGGCCACTTCTGCCAGCATGCAGCCACCTACCTGAAGGTCGACACGGAAGGCCGAGTCTTCCCCTGCTGTCGCGCCCCCGCGGAGCTTCTCATGGGGGATCTCCGGCATCAGAGGCTCGCCGACGTCTGGAACGGCGAGCCTTGGCGGGACCTGCGGCGCCGGATGCACTCCGGCGACCTCCCGGCGCCCTGCCGGGACTGCGGAGTCCTGAAGGGGCATCCGTTCTATCGGCCGCCCCGCCGCGGCGCGGAACTCGAAGGTGGCGCCGCACCCGACCCTATCGAGCCCGGACAATCCACGAACGCCGACTGCCCCGACCCGTCTTCGTGAATCACCCGGTCTAGTCGGAGGATCGGGCGCCGTTGGCGGCGGCGATGACCTGAGCCGCACTCACGGCACCCACGAGCCGCGCCTTCTCGTTGCCATCCCCGTCGAGGAAGAGGATCGTCGGGAGGGAACGGACTTCCCAGGTCTCGAGGTGGCGGCGCTCCCGCTGGCTCCGTTTCGTGTAGTCGACCTTGAGGCGCGCGAACTCCCCGAGCGCCGCCCGGACCCCCGCGTCCGACAGGGCACCCCTGTCGAGGTCCGTGCAACCCCCTCACCAGTCGGCGCTGAAGAGGATCAGGATGGGCCGCCGTTCGGCGGATGCCGCCTCGTGCGCCTCGTCCGTGTAGGGCCGGAACGAGATCGACTCCTTCCCGGATGGACCGCAGGCCGGCAGCCACGCCAGCACGCCCAGGGCGGCGAGAGCTCCGAGAGTGTTTCCACGCATGCCGAGTTCCTCTTGCCGACGGTATCATCGGCTCCCGGAACACGCTCGAATGAAGTCCCATGTCGCCGCATGGCCCCGGACGTCGGATCGTAACCGGCGGGCGGCGCCGTCCCTTTGCGCCCCGGGCCGTCCCCGGCGCCCTCCTCAATCCATGCGGGAGTATCCGCCATGTCGCCGCTCATCCCAGCGATCGCAGCCCTCCTCCTGCCGGTCTGCGCCCAGCCCCCGGTTCCGCGGGCATCCCGCGACCCCTTCGAGATTCGCATCGTGGACGAGGCCACCGGGCGCGGTGTCCCCCTCGCCGAAGTCGAAACGGTGAACCACCTTCGATTCGTCACGGACAACGCGGGCCGCATCGCGTTTTGCGAGCCGGGTCTCATGGGCGAGGAGGTCTTCTTCCACGTCCGCTCCCACGGCTACGAGCACGAGAAGGACGCCTTCGGGTACGCCGGCGTCAAGCTCCGGGCGATCCAGGGCAGCTCGGCCGAGATCCGGCTCCGGCGGGTGAACGTCGCGGAACGGCTCTACAGGATCACGGGCGAGGGCCTCTACCGCGACAGCGTCATCCTCGGCCGGCCCGTCCCGCTCCGGGACCCCATCTGTCGCGGGCGCGTCGCCGGGCAGGACTCGACGTCGGCACTGGTCTACCAGAACCGCATCTGGTGGTTCTGGGGCGACACGCTGCGCATGTCCTACCCCCTCGGGCACTTCTGGATGGCAGCGGCCACGTCCGCGCTTCCCGCCCCGGGGGGGCTGCCGGTCGATCGGGGCATCGATCTCACGTACCTCACCGACGGCGATGGCTTCAGCCGCCCCGTCTGCCGGCTCGGCGTGCCAACGGGCCTCATCTGGTCCGATGCCTTCATGACCCTTCCCGACGCGGAAGGGCGGGATCGGCTCGTGTGCCACTTCGCGCACATGAAGTCCCTCGAGACGATGCTCGGCCACGGAGTCGCCGTCTGGAACGATGAGCAGGGCGAGTTCGAGCGCCTGTCCGATCTCCCTCTCGCCGAATCGTGGCGATTCCCCCCCCAGGCTCACCCGCTTCGCCATGAGGCGGACGGCGCGATCAAGATCCTCCTCGGCAGCCTCGCCCCCACGGTTCGATTCCCCCCGCGGCTGCCGGCGCTTCTCGACGCCTCGTCCTTCGAGGCATTCTCCTGCCTCGACGACGGTGCCACGGTCGATGCACCACGCATCGCCCGGCGCGCGGACGGCCGCGCACTCTGGCGCTGGACCCGGCGCGCGCCCCCGGTCGATGCCGCAATGGAATGGGACCTCCTCGAACGCGGCCTTCTATCGCCCGAGGATTGCAGGTCCGTCCCCCTCGACGTGGAGACGGGTCGGCGCGTGCGCCTCCAGCGCGGTTCCGTGCGCTGGAATCCCTGGCGCCGCCGGTTCATCCTCATCGCCGGCGAAGTCGGCGGTACGTCCCATCTCGGCGAGATCTGGTACGCCGAGTCCACGGCGCCCACGGGGCCTTACCGCCGGGCCCGCAAGATCGTCACGCACACGAAGTACAGCTTCTACAATCCGGTCCACCACGACTTCCTCGACGAGACCGGCGGCCGCCTCATCCATTTCGAGGGCACCTACACCCTCGCCTTCTCCGGCGGCGCGGAACCCACGCCCCGCTACGACTACAACCAGATCCTCTACCGTCTCGACCTCGACGACCCGCGGCTCCATGCCGCCCGCGATGACGCTCGGTGACGGCAGGATCGTGGATTCCGTTGACACGAAGCCCTGCTTCGACGACGATCTCCGCGCTGGCATCACCGCCCGCCGGCCCGATCCGCCCGAGTACTCTCCCGTCGGCTCGACTCGAATGAGGTCGCACATGAAGGTACGCCTGCTTCTCCTCCTTCTCTCCGCGACTCTCCTTCCCGCCCTCCCGGTCCAGGGCCAGGTCTCGCCGGTCCCCGTCTGCATCCTCGGCCGCGTGATGTCCGTGGCGGATGCCGCGCAGAAGCTCGAACTCCCAGCCGATGCCGTCCTCGACCTCTGCCGCCGGAGGGGGATGACGCCCGCGGAAGTCCTCGATGCCCCCCGCGACGCACTGGACCGCCGCCTCCGCCGGCTCCGCCTGCCCCAACCCTCCCACCCCTTCGAGGCGGAAGCGTGGCGCCTCCTCGCCTGGCGGGACGAGAACGGGCTCATCCCCGAGAACGCCCTCCTTCGCGCCCGAGAAGAGGTCTCGGCCCTCGCGAGCGGCGACTGGACCGGAGTCTCGTCCCTGAGCTGGACCCCCCTCGGCCCCGGGAACATCGGCGGGCGCGTGCGATGCGTGGCCCCCCACCCGACCCTGGCCGGCACCCTCTTCTGCGGCAGCGTGAGCGGTGGCCTCTGGAAGTCTGCGACCGGCGGAGCGTCGTGGTCCGTCGTCGACGACTCCATGGCGAACCTCGCCATCACGAGCATCGTCTTCCTTCCCGGCAACCCGTCGATCCTCTACGCCGCCACGGGCGAGGGTTTCTCGAACAGCGACGCCATCCGCGGAGCCGGTGTCTTCCGGAGCAGCGATGGAGGCACGACGTGGGCCCAGATGCCGGCAACGACGGGGTCGAGCTTCTACTTCGTGAACCGCCTTTCCGCCGCCCCGAACGGCGCCACGCTCCTCGCCGCCACCTCCACCGGGCTCTTTCGGCACGCCACGGCCGGATCCTCCTGGTCCGCCGCGATCATCACGGCAGCCACCCCCACGGCCTTCAGCTTCGGCGCCCTCGATGTCCGGTTCCACCCGACGAACTCCCTCGTCGCCGTCGCCGACGTGGTGGGATGGGAACCGAGCGGCTCGACGTGGTTCCACGCCATCTTCCGGACCAACGATGGCGGCGCCACGTTCACTGAAGTTCCGGGCACCCGCGTGAATAACTACTGGGCCCGGACCGAGATCTGCTGGCACCGCGGCTTCACGGGGGCGGGCGGCGGCTGCGTGTACGCTCTCCGGAACACGGGTGGCGACACGCTCCTCCGGAGCGTGGACGGCGGCGCCACGTTCTCCACGGTCGCGACGTCCATCCAGATCACGGGAACCCAGGGCTGGTACGACCTCGCCCTCTGGGTCGACCCCTCCGATCTCGACGCCAACCCCGCCGACGATCTCGTCGTGGCCGGCGGCATAGACCTCTGGAGGAGCACGAACGGCGGAGCGTCCTTCACCCGCATCAGCCAGTGGTGGTCCTGGCCCGGCAGCATCCACGCCGACCACCACGCCATCGTCGAGGATCCCGGCTACAACGGATCCTCGAACCGCCGCGTCTACTTCGGCTGCGACGGCGGCGTCTGGAAGACCGAGAACATCGCCACGGTCGCCTCGCTCGCGGGCTGGATCAACCTCAACAATCAGCTCGCCATCACGCAGGCCTATGGAGCCTCGCGCTCAGCCGCCAGCGGAGCCATCATCATGGGGACTCAGGACGCCGGCACGCTCCGCTACACGCCCGCAGGCGGCGCCAACGCCTGGACGACGACCTTCGGCGGCGACGGCGGCTTCTGCGCAAGCGATCCCACGAATTCCTCCTGGCACTACGGCGAGTACACGAACGCCCAGGTCATCCGGAGCAGCGACGGTGGCGTCTCGGCGGAGTACATCGACGGGAAGTACTGGAACGGCGTCGCCTGGATCTGGAAGTCGCCGCCCTGGCGGATCGACGACGCCATGAATGCCACGGCCAACTTCATCGCCCCCCTCGCCCTCGACCCCTCCGACCCGAACCGGCTCTACGTCGGCGGCACGAGCCTCTGGCGCACGTCCGACGCGCGAACCGCGACGACGCCCGCGACGGGCCCTTCGTGGACGGCGGTCAAGCCGCCCACCGCCGCTTCGTCCCCCATCTCGGCCATCGCCGTGGACCCGACCAACGCGAATCTGGTCCTCGTGGGCCACAACGATGGCGACGTCTACAGGACGACCAACGCGCTTGCGCCATCGCCCACCTGGACGAAGGTCGACGACGGAATTCCCGCCCTTCCGAACCGCATGGTGACGCGCCTCGTCGTCCATCATCCGGACGCTCCGACCCGCATCTACGCGACATTCGGCGGATTCAGCGCGAACAACCTCTGGGTCTCCACGACGGCGGGCTCCTCCTGGGGCAGCATGATCGGCACGCCCGCAGTGCCTCTCCGCGACGTCGAGCCGGGACCGGGTTCGCTCCCCGGACTGCCTCTCCTCTACATCGCGAGCGAGGTGGGTCTTCTCGTCACGAACACGTCGGCCACCGTCTGGAGCGCAAGCCTCGACGGACCGGCCATGGTCTCCATCGACCAGATCTTCCATTCCGGCGCCGATCTCTACCTCGCCACCCACGGGCGGGGGATGTTTCGTGCGACGCCGACCTTCGCGTCCACGTGGACCCCCGGACCCGGTTGCCAGTACGGTCTCGCACCTCCGCTCGGCCAGTCCGTGTCCATCGCGACGACGACCATGCCCGTCCTCGGGCAGACGCTCACCTTCCAGGCCTTCCCCGTCGTGCCCGGGGTCCAAGGACTGCTCTTCGCGAGCTTCGTTCCCCCGGCACCCACCACGATTCCGGGAATCCCCTTCTGCACCGTCCATCTCGACCTCGCTTCCGTCGTGCAGATCGGGACGTTCCCGATCCAGAACGGCTATCCCGCCGTGTCGAGCTACTCGTTCCTCCTACTCGACGTCCCATCGGTAGCGGGCGTCCAGGTCATGACCCAGGCCGCCTGGGTGGCCGCGAACGGCGGGTTCGCGCTGTCGAATGGCTTCGGGATGACCCTCGGGTACTGACACCCATCGCGGCTCCCCCTTCGCGATCTTGCCCTCCACGGGCGGCTGGAACACAACGGTTCGGACGCCGGCGCCGGAGGGGGCCATCGGGCGGGCGTCGGCCGATCGAACTCACAGGACGATCCCGAGCCAGCTGATGCCGGAATCCCCGAACACGATCCCCACGTCCGTGGATCCGGTCTGCGGCATGTCCGTGACGCCCGAGAGCCCCCACAAGGCGGTACACCGGGGCGCCGAGTACCGCTTCTGCGCGGGCGGATGCCGCCGCCGTTTCGCCGCCGATCCTGAGCGATTCCTCGCACCGGCCTCCGATCGGGAGGTTCCCCCGCAGAACTCCCCGTCCGGATACACGTGCCCCATGCATCCGGAGATCCGGCGCGATGGACCCGGTCCCTGTCCCCGGTGCGGCATGGCTCTCGAGCCCGTGGCCGGCGGTCCGACGGACGACGGCGAACTCCGGTCGATGGTCCGCCGGCTCGCCCTCTCCACGCTCCTCACCGTGCCGCTCCTCGCCCTGACCATGGGCGACATGCTCCCCGGCCACCCCGTGTCGGCGCGCCTTTCCGCTGGCCTCAAGTCCCTCATCGAGTTTGCCCTCGCCACACCGGTCTGTCTTCTGGCCGCCGCCCCCTTCCACCGGCGCGCCATCGCCTCCGTGCGCGCCCGCTCGCCCAACATGTTCACGCTCGTTTCCCTCGGGGTGGGCGTCTCCTGGCTCTCAAGCACCGTCGTCACCTTCGTCCCGGCGTCCGTTCCCTCCTCCTTCCACGACGCTTCCGGTCACGCAACCGTGTGGTTCGAATCCGCCGCAGTGATCGTCACCCTCGTCCTCGCCGGACAGGTCCTCGAGATCCGCGCGAGATCGAAGGCCGGAGATGCCATCCGGAAGCTTCTCGATCTCGCGCCGAAATCGGCCTGCCGCATCGGGATCGATGGCACCGAGGAGGAAGTGCCCCTCGACGCCGTCCGGAAGGGGGACCGCCTCCGAGTGCGGCCGGGCGAAGCGATTCCCGTGGACGGGACCGTGGAATCGGGCCGCAGCTTCGTGGACACGTCGCTGGTGACAGGAGAGCCCATTCCCGTGGACGCGGGCCCCGGAGACGCCGTCGTGGGCGGCACGCTGAACGGCTCCGGCGCCCTGATCGTCCGCGCGGAGATCGTCGGCGAAGGGACGCTGCTCCGGAGGATCGCGGCCCTCGTGGCCGAGGCCCAGCGAACGAGGGCGCCGGTCCAGCGCCTGGCCGACTCCGTTTCAGGCCGCTTCGTGCCCGCGGTCATCCTCGTCGCCGCCCTGTCCTTCGTCGCATGGATCCTCGTCGGCCCGCCGCCGGCCGTGGCCCACGCCCTCGCCGCTGCCGTCAGCGTCCTCGTCATCGCCTGTCCCTGCGCCCTCGGCCTCGCCACGCCCATGTCCATCACGGTCGCCATGGGGCGGGGCGCGCAGCTCGGCATCCTCTTCAGGAACGCCGAGGCCATCGAGCGACTCGCCGCTGCGGAGACTCTCGTCCTCGACAAGACAGGAACGCTCACCTCGGGCCGCCCCGCCCTGGCCGCGACGATTCCCCTCCCGGGATTCGCGGAGGAGGATCTTCTCGCCCTCGCCGCCGCCGCGGAATCACCGAGCGAGCATCCCATCGCCGGCGCCATCGTCCGCGCTGCGCGCACGAGGGGCCTCCCGCTCCCCGAGGCCACGGCGTTCCGGTCTGCGGCGGGGGGCGGTGTCCTGGCGGACGTCGGGGGCCGGTCGGTCCGCCTCGGGAGCGCGGCCTTCCTCCGGGACGGCGGTGTCGATGCCGCATCCCTCGAAGACAGCGCAGCGCCTCTCCGCGACGGCGGCCACACCGTCGTCTTCGCGGCGGTCGACGGCCGATCCGCCGGCATCCTCGCCGTCGCCGACCCCCTCCGTCCTGACGCGGCCGATGTCGTCGCGACGTTCCGTGCCCGCGGGCTCCGCGTCGTCATGCTGACGGGAGATGCTCCGGCCACGGCCCGCGCCGTGGCCGCGAAGCTCGGAATCGACGAAGTGGCAGCCGGCGTCCTCCCCGACGCCAAGGCCGGATGCATCGACGCTCTGCGCCGCGCCGGCCGCACGGTCGTCATGGTGGGCGACGGCATCAACGACGCCCCGGCCCTCGCCCGCGCCGATGTCGGTATCGCCATGGGCACGGGCGCCGACATCGCCATCGAGAGCGCCGCCGTCACCCTCGTGAAGGGCGATCTCCGCGGGCTCCTCCGGGCCCTCGCACTCTCCCGGGCCACGGTCGCCAACATCCGCCAGAACCTCTTCTTCGCGTTCATCTACAACGCGCTCGGCGTCCCCATCGCCGCCGGCGCCCTCTATCCCCTCACCGGCGCCCTTCTCTCCCCCATGCTGGCCGCTGCGGCCATGAGCCTGAGCTCGGTCTCCGTCATCGCCAACGCCCTCCGCCTCCGTCGCGCCGTCTCCCTCCGATCCCGCCTCGCAACGGCCAACCCCTGACTTCAGCGCCTCGTCGCGCGCCGCCTTCCGACTCGATGAGGAGGGGGCCCTGGAGCTCTCAGTGCGTCACGAATCGCCACCATGGTCTCGGCTTGCCGTCTGCGCGCCAAAGGCAGCAGGGACTCGACGACCATGGTGACCGCCAGGCACCACATGAATGGCACCCCCACGGCCACCGGAAGGGACATGAGCACGCTGAGCCATGGGCACGAGGCAGGAGCCGGCCCTTCCCGTTCCGCCGCTTCGAGCCATCGCTGCCGGTATGATAACGGACGCCGGCGGCTGCGGATCACGGGTATCGACCTATTCCTGCTCACCTCTGATGGCCCCTGACGGTCAGCATGCCGCGTTCGTGCCACCAATCCTGCTCCGGAGTCTGCCCGGGCGCCGAGAATCCGTCAACACAGGAATCCCTTTCGCCAGACTGCACCTCGCGCAGGTTCACACGGTCACGAGAGCAGCGATGAACGCCGCCGCCCCCCGGGGGTGGACCGCACCGCCGACAGTCGACGCGTTCGCAGCACATTGGGCGGCGCAAGTCGCTCGCCACACGGCACTTCCAACGTAGCAACCGCCGCCGCCGGCCCGCCCGAATGACGGGCCATCCCTGTCGCGGCGGGAACCTCCGCACGTTCGATTCGAAGTCCGGCGACTCGACGCGAACTGGCGTAGAATGTCCGCGCCATCTCGGGATCGCCCGACCACGAACAGCGAGGGTGCCATGAGCAATCGCCTTCTCCCTGGCAAGCTCCTGATCTTCCTCCTCACTGCCAACCCCTTCGCGCCCGACCTCCGCGCACAGACGCGCGAGCCCACTCATCGCATTCTCAACGCTCCTGCACCATCGGCATCGGGCGGCTTCGGCGACCACGCAATCGGGATTGGCGACATGGATGGTGATGGTTTCGCCGACTACGCGGTGGCGGCACCGCATTTCAACGTCGCCGGCCCGAACACGCAGTATGGCCGCGTCTATGTCTACTCGGGAAGAACGTCGGCCCTGCAGCGGACCTTCGACGGCGACCAGACCTCTGCCGACTTCGGGCTCGCTATGGCGGATGTCGGAGACGTTAACTCCGACGGCATTGGCGATCTCGCCATCGGCGCCAGGTCGCACGACGGCGGCGCCGTAAACGGCGGCCGGGTCGCCGTGTTCTCGGGCGCCACGGGCGGCGTCATCTGGTCTCTCCTCGCAACACAGAGCGGATCACTCGGGGAGAGTCTCGGCGCCATCGCGGACATCACGGGGGACGGCGTGCGCGATCTGGCCGCCGGTCAGCCAGGGTTCACGGGCCTGCTCACGGGTTCCGGTCGGGTCGTATTCATCAACGGTGCGACCGGCGTCGTCATCGGAACCGCAACGGGCACTTCGAGCTTCGAGTCCCTCGGAAAGACCATCGCAACACGTCCGACCTCTGGACTCGTCTATTCCGGCGCGGCAAATGGCAAGACCTATCTCGTCCCCACACCGAGCGCCGGAATCGCCGTGCCCGTTCTCTACCTCGCCGCCGATCCCACGGCCGCCGGTCCACCTCAACTCGCCCTCGTCGCCGGCCCGGGGTCCTCCGGCCTCCGCCTCCTCGTCGGTCGTCCCTCGGCCGATTCCGGAGGACTCCTCAGCAACGGATCGGTCGAGCTCTATCCGCCTGGTTCAACGACGCCCCTCTTCTCGCTCGCCGGCGTCGCCACATCCGAGTCCGTCGGATACTCCATCGTCGCCGTCCCGGACTTCGACGGCGATGGCGCCGAGGACATCGGCTTTGCGTCGGCCGGAGGGGTCCTCGATCCAGGCCGGGTACGTATCGTGAGCCAGACTGGCGCTCAACTCGACGATGTTTCACGCCAGGGAGGCATCCAGAACGTGCTCGCCGCCATCACGGACGTCACGGGTGACGGGCGTGGCGAGTGGATCAACGCGATCGCGAGCGGCCTGAGCCTGATCTTCGAGAGCACGCTCTTCTCCTCCGGCCTCACCCTCACATCGAGCGCGGGTACAGGCGGAGGCTTCTCCGCCACCTTCTCCGTCTATGCCGGTCTTCTCAACGCGAGCCGGCCCTATGTCCATCTCTACGGGTTCTCCGGCGCCGCTCCAGGAACCCAGGGGCCGCCGCCCTGGCCGCTGGTTCCTCTCAACATCGACGCGATGACGTCCGTCATCCTCGGACTCGCGGGTTCACCGATGTTTCCGGATGCGATCGGCACCCTGAACGGAGCAGGCACGGCGACGACCACCATGGCGCTCCCTGCGGGCATTCCCCCTCTCCTCTCAGGTCTCACCGTCACGACGGCCGTCGTGGTCCTCGACCCCCCCGGAACCGCTGTCGTTCACGCCAGCGATCCCGTCCTCATCCCCTTCCCGTAGGGTCGCCCCTTGTTCGCCGCACCGCTCCGGCGGCAGGGATCCGAAGTGCAACACCCGAGGGTCCGACAACCCTGACAACGGACATTCGCAGGTTCCGGCCGCCGCCGGGTCGAGCGTGTCGGCTACGAATCCAAACGCGACTCCCGCCCCTGCAAGCCTCCCTGAGGCACGCCCGGTGGGCTCACCGACTTGCCCAAGAGTCGCATGGCAGCACACGAGATGCCGAATGAGACCATCACGATGATGACCGCCCCGGAGAGCGGACCCAGGGTTTGGCCTGTTTCGCTGCAGACCACGCCCATCAGCACGAGAACTCCAGGGACGAGGCCGCCGCCGGCGGCCGCGACCACCCCGGACACTCGCCGCGAACGACCCCCGCCCACGCGAAAGCCGAGCCAAGAACCGATCCCGGCAAGTACGGACAACACGAAGGACACCAGCACCGTCAGCTGGAAGTGCACCCTGCGCGTCAACAGGTATTCGTAGTGTCCGAAGCCGTAGATAGAGATCGCTGCGCTCACATCCATTACGGCAAGAGCGGCGACGGAGAAAGCAAGAACGGGTCGAGTTGACGCCGTCATCCTCCGGCCCCTCAGGGCATGGCTTCCGCGGGCGATGGATCGTCGGCTCTGTCATGACGATGACCGCATCCGCTCTCGCGCGCACTGGAAATCACTTGTGGCTCCGCAGCAGGCCCTGCCGGCAAGGGAGGGCAGCGACTCCGGGGCAGGGCATCCCGATCGACGTTCGGCCCTGCGACGAAAGGGCGCAACGATCGCGACACGACGCCGATTGCCGGCGGCCGCTCGGACGTCTCCGGGCAGGATGAAGACCGCGATCCGATTCGTCAAGCTCGTCGTGCCGGCGCACATCAAGGACCGACTCGCCGGGGGTCCGAACTCGAGCGTGTTGCGGAGAGGTACCTTCGATGCACGGGGAAACGGAGAGTCGGCGATCGCTCGGCTGCAATTCGCAGCGTCGCCGGCAAGTCGGTCGCCACTTGCGGCGGGAGAGTTTGCGACGGCGCGGACGGGGGCGCCAACTCGAGCTCGGAGGGCGCAGCATCCCCTCGCGGCCAGGAGCTCCCCAGCGAGGACTCGAACCTCGAACCAAGCGGTTAACAGCCGCCTACTCTACCATTGAGCTACTGGGGATCGGGGACCCGCAAGCCGAGGGAGGACAAGGGTTTCCCTTCGACCGTCGGGCCTCTCGGGCCGGTATTCTAAGGACCGGTCCGAGGCGCACAAGGGGAGTTTCGACGGCGGCACGGCCGCGCCTTGAGCCCGCGGCCGCCGCGCGGTTCAGGAGGACGCGGCAGGCGCGCCGGCAGCGGCGCCCGGGGACGGCGGCGGCGTTGCGGCGGCGAGCTGGGCCGGCGTATAGGACCAGCACCAGTCGATGATGCGGCGGATCTCCGGGCGCAGGTCCTTCCGCGCGACGATGCGGTCGACGAAGCCGCGCTCGAGGAGGAACTCCGCCCGCTGGAAGCCCTCAGGCAGCTCGGTCCGGAGGGTCTCCTGGATGACCCGGGGCCCGGCGAAACCGATGAGGGCCCCGGGCTCCGCGAGGATGAAGTCGCCGAGCGCCGCGAACGAGGCCATCACGCCCCCCGTCGTGGGATTCGTGAGGACGGAGATGAAGAGCCCGCGCGATGCGTGGTGGCGCGCAAGGGTCGCGGAGGTCTTGGCCATCTGCATGAGCGAGAGGGCGCCCTCGTGCATCCGCGCCCCGCCCGACGCGGACACCACGATGACCGGAAGGGATCTCTCCATGGCCATCTCCACGGCCAGC
>CAYQRN010000012.1:3603-38052 GCA_964419995.1 uncultured Planctomycetia bacterium | reverse complement strand
TGCTCTTCCGATCTATGCCGCGCCACCTCGCACCCGTCACGAACCGGGACATGCTCCGCAGGATGATCTGCAACCTCCTCCGGATCTGCACGTCGAGCGGCCGCCGGACGGAGGCGCAGCGCCTCACGCGCTACGTCGAGGCCCTGAACACGCGCCGCGGCGGCGCGGCGGGAGCCGCCACGGCATAGTGTGGTGCTTCACACATACCGTGACATGTCCCGACGAGGACGAGATTCACTTGCTCCATCTCGCCGGATCTTGTCGCGCGGGGCGCCCCCGTCGTTCAGGAGGGGACGCTCCGCTGCGCGTCGCTTCTCTGTTCTGGTGCGCCTGGGGCCCCTTCCCCAGGCTAGCTCGCCCTCCCCACAACCCATCCAGGGTTGCTTCCGGGCTCGCGCCTCGCCCCGCACGAGAATCTCTCGGCGAATATGTTCGCATCTGTGTGACGCACCACACTAGAGCGGCGGCGACGGCGCCCCCCGTGCGCCGCCGCAAAGACAGGAACACCATGTCCGACAGCAACGCGGACGGCGACGCGCTCCTCCGGTGGCGCTCCGAGTTCCCGACCCTCGGGAACACCGTCTACATGATCAGCAACTCCCTCGGCGCCATGCCGCGGGGCGTCTTCGACGAGATGCAGGACTTCGCCCGCACGTGGGCCACGCGCGGCGTCCGCGCGTGGGAGGAGACCTGGTGGAATCTCGCCGCGGAGACGGCAGACCTCCTCGCGGACATCCTCCACGCGCCGCGCGGCTCCGTTTCGATGCACCAGAACGTGAGCATCGCTGAAGCCGTCGTCGCCTCCTGCTTCGACTTCGGCGGCCGGCGGAACAAGATCGTCTACACGGACATGAACTTCCCGTCGGTCATGTACGTGTTCGAGGCCCACCGCGCCCGGGGAGCCCGGATCCACGCGGTGAAGAGCGAGGACGGCGTCGGCGTGCCCCTCGACCGGCTCCTCGAGGCGATCGACGAGGAGACGCTCCTCGTCCCCGTGAGTCACGTCCTCTTCCGCAGCGCCTTCATCCAGGATGCAGAGGCCATCGTCCGCCGCGCCCACGACGTGGGCGCGCGCGTCGTGCTCGACACCTACCAGTCCGCCGGCACCGTGCCGGTGGATCTCGAGGCCCTCGGCGTGGACTTCGCCGCGGGCGGCTCGGTCAAGTGGCTCTGCGGCGGACCCGGCGCCGGCTACCTCTACGTGCGGCCGGATCTCGCGAAGGACCTTCGCCCCATGCTCACGGGGTGGATGGCCCATCGCCGCCCCTTCGCCTTCGAGACCGGGTCCATCGACCTCGCCGATGGCGCGTATCGCTTCATGAACGGCACGCCCCCTGTGCCGGCGCTCTACGCAGCGCGCTCGGGCTACCGCATCATCCGCGAGATCGGCGTCGCACCGATCCGCCGGAAGTCCATGCGGCAGACGGCCCGGCTCATCGACCGCGCCCGCCACCACGGCTTCCGCGTCACGGCTCCCGCGGATCCGGGGCGGCGTGGCGGCACGGTGGCCATCGACTGTCCCCACGCCGAGGCCGTCTGCCGCGAACTCCTCGCGCGGGAGTTCATCGTGGACTGGCGCCCCGCGGCGGGAATCCGCGTGTCGCCACACTTCTACTCCACCGACGGAGAATGCGACCGCACCGTGGACGAGATCGCCCGCATCCTCGCCGAGGAGGCCTGGAGGCGACATGAACGGTGACGGCCGCACGCGGCGGATCTGGGACATCTCCGTGCCCGTGTCGGAGCGCACGGCGGTGTGGCCCGGCGACACGCCTTTCTCGCTCCGGTGGGTCATGCGGCTCTGCGACGGCATGTCCTGCAACGTCTCGGCCGTCACCATGAGCGTCCACACGGGCTCCCACACGGACGCCCCCTACCACTTCGACGAGGCGGGCCCCCGCATCGCCGGCGTTCAGATCGAGAAGTACGTGGGGCCGGCCACCGTGGTCCACGTCCGCTCCCGGGACGCCGTCCACCCCTCCGACCTCGCCGGCGTGGACCTCCGCCGCGCACGGCGCCTCCTCTTCCGCACCCTCACGAACCCCGATCCGGAGCGCTGGAACGACGCCTTCGCCTTTCTCACCGAGGACACGGCCCGCCTCCTCGCAGCGCATGACATCGATCTCGTCGGCATCGACACGCCCTCCGTGGACTTCATGACGAGCCGCTCCCTCGCCGTCCACCACATCCTCCTCGGGGCGGGAATCGCGATCCTCGAGGGTCTCGACCTCTCCGCCGTGCCCGCGGGCGAGTACGAACTCATCGCCCTGCCCCTCCGGCTCCTCGACGCCGACTCCTCCCCCGTCCGCGCCATCCTCCGGGAACTCTGAGGCGGAAGAGGTCTTACGCCGTCGCCCGCGGCGGGATACGATCGCGGCGCCATGAAGGGACGACGCAAGGCGGCTCCGGCCGAGACGGCCCGGCGCGTGACAGCGCGCCGCCTCTCGACGACGCGGCGGTTCTCCGGAAGGATCATCCGGCTCGACCAGGACGAGGTCCGCCTGCCCAACGGACATCGCCTCACCCTCGACATCGTCCGGCACCCCGGGGCCGCCGCCATCGTCCCTCTCCTCGCCGACGGCGCCGTCGTCCTCGTAAGGCAGTACCGCTGGGCCGCCCTCGACTTCATCTACGAGGTCCCGGCGGGCACGCTCGACCGCGGCGAGCGACCGGACCGCTGTGCCCGCCGCGAGATCGAGGAAGAGACCGGCTACCGCGCCGGCCGGCTCCACGCGCTCGGGAGCATCCTCACGACGCCCGGATTCACCGATGAGGTCATCCACATCTACGCGGCCACGGATCTCGAGTCCACGCGCCAGGCCCTTGGCCAGGATGAGGTCATCGACGTCGTGAAGGTGCCCTTCGCGACGGCGCTCCGCATGATTGCCGAGGGCCGCATCCGCGACGCCAAGAGCATCTGCGCCCTCCTCCGGGCCGACCAGGAAATGCGCGCGGGACGCCTCTCCGCCCGACCGGCGCGGGCTCGGGCAGTTCCGCGGAGGCGGAAGACCGCGACTCCATGAAGGACGCACCGCGCCTCGACGACATCCGGCAGGTCACCTTCGGCCTCGACGACCACGAGCACCCCGTCTTCTCGCCCGACGGCCGGAAGATCGCCTTCTACGCCGGCGCGTACGGCCACATCAATCTCTTCGTCGCCGACGCCGACGGCCGCAACCTCCGCCCCCTCACGGCGGCCCGCGGCAATCACACGCAGGCGTTCTGGTCTCCCGACGGAGCCTTCGTCTACTACCGCGCACAGCCCGATCCGGCCACGCCCTGGTCCATCTGGCGCACGCGCGCCGACGACCCTCGGGAACGGCAGTGCCTCCTCACGGACCGGCGGGCCCACTACAAGCACCCCGCCGTCTCACCGGACGGCGGCTTCCTCGCCTGGTTCTCCGACGAGGGAAACCCGGGGACCTTCCACCTCTTCAAGGCGCCCCTCACGCCCCGCGGCCCCGGGCGACGGATCCGCCTCACGGACGATCCTGACCGCAACGACTGCCACCCCACCTGGTCGCCGGACGGCCGCTTCCTCGTCTTCCATGCCTACATGGGCCGGGAGGACGCCTCGACGTGCCACATCCACGTGATCCGGGCCGACGGCGCCGGGCTCCGCCGCCTCACGTCCGAAGGGACCCTCCACAAGCACCCCTTCTTCGTGGGGCGCGATCTCATCGTGCACCATTCCGAGGAGGAGGACGGCCGGCGCCACCTCGATCTCCGGAGCGTCCGCACGGGCGAGATCCTCGGGCGGCTCACGAGCGGCCGGAAGGACGACAAGCACCCGAGCCCCTTCGTTCCGCGCCGCGGTCCGGCGCGCATCGTCTTCGCCTCGAAGAAGCGCGGCCCGGAGCTCGGCCCCGACGCCGGCGCCACCTGGGATATCTTCCACGGGGCCATCGCGGGGATCCGCGTCCGCCGCTGAGGGGCGAAAGCGGCGCATCCTCCGCGCGGGCTTGTCGTTGCGCCCTGCGCGGGCGGTCGTAGAATCCCGACTTGCGCACTCTCGTGCCGGGAGGAACGGCCCTGGAAAGACCCTGGATCTCGGTCCGCTTCCGCCTGCCCGCGATCGTCCTCTTCACGGCGGTACTCGGCGCCGCCGTCTTCGGGCTCCGCGGCATCGGCGTCGACAACAGCATCGACGTCTTCCTCGTCGAGGGCGACCGCAAGTACGAGGACTTCCAGTTCTTCCGCCGCCACTTCGGGAGCGGCGAGGTCATCGTGGCCGCGGTGAAGGGCAAGGACCTCCTCACCCCGGCCGGGTTTCCCCGCCTCCGGGAAGCCGCCACCGGCCTCGCCGCCATCGATGGCGTCGTGTCCGTGCGCTCCGCCGCCGACTTCCCCTTCACCGAGGGGTTCGTCGCGGCAGGCCGCGGCGACCAGCTCCTCGAGGTCCCCTACCTGCGCGAGGGCTTTCTGAAGCGCGCGCCCTCCGGCGAGATCACCGCGGGGGTCTTCGCGCTTCTCCGGGGCGGACTCACGACGGCGGACCGCAAGGTCATCGTGGAGGCCATGGAGACGCGTTTCGCCGCCCTTCGCGAGGCCGGTCTCGTCCTGCACGCGGCCGGATCGCCGGTCCTCAATGTCGCCCTCGACCGCGCCAGCCGGTCCCAGTCGCGGAAGCTCTTCCCGATCCTCGCCGTCGTCGCGCTCGCCGTGCTCGCCGCCCTCACGCGGAGCCTCCGCGCCACACTCCTCATCGCCGCGAACCTCCTCGTCACGCTGCCGGTCGCCCTGGCTGCCGTGAACCAGTCCGGCGTGCGGCTCAACATGATCACGACGGCGCTCCCGGCGATCCTCCTCGTGGTCTGCAACGCCGGCGCCATCCACCTCTACCGGGCCTTCGCCGGCTGCGATCCCGCCTCGACATCGAATCGCGAAGCCGCCACCCACGCCGCGCGGGAGGTCTTCGGCCCCTGCCTCGCCGCCGCCGTCACCAACGCCTGCGGCTTCCTCGCCCTCTCCCTCTCGGATCTCCGCCCGATCCGCCACATGGGAATCTTCGCGGCCGTGGGCATCGTCTTCTCCTTTCTCGCGACGGTGACCTTCCTCCCGGCTCTCCTCGCCACGGGCTTCGTCCCGCGGCGCGCGCCCCGCGCGACGGTGCGCCACCGCATGCCGATCCCGATCCCGCCGCCGACCGTCGTCGTCGCCCTCGGCGCGGTCCTCGTCGCCGGTGCAGTCATCGGCCTCCTCCGGATCCGCGTCGAATCCGCGACGCTCCGGTTCCTGCCGGAGGACCACGAGACGGTGAAGGACTACGCCGCCGTGCAGGAGGATCTGACGGGCCTCGGCACGGTCGAGCTGCTCCTCGAATCCGACAGGCCGGGGACGTTCGCCACGCCCAACGGCCTTGCCATGCTGCGAGCCTTCTCGGAACAGCTCCGGCGGGTTCCGGGCGTTGTCGACGTCACCGCACTTCCGGACGTCATGGACCTCGCGCTCTTCGCCGCCCGCACGGCCGGCGCGGCTGCTCCGCCGCCCGATCAGCTCGCCGCCCTGGCCGCGAATCCCGCCCTCCTCATCGAGAAGGTCATCCGCCCGACCGGCCTTGCTGCGCTCCTCGGCTCCCACCTCGTCGCCGTGGAGGGAGGCCCGGAAATCACCCGTGTCCGCGTCGCGTCGCGCGCCCTCGAGGTCGGCGCCTTCCGCACCCTCGTGGAGGGCATCGAACGCGCCACAGGAGACACGATCGCCGACAGCACGCGGAGCCGCATCACGGGCCTCGCGCCCATGATGATCCAGATGCAGCAGTACCTCACCGAGGGCCAGGTGAAGAGCCTCGCGGGCGCGATCCTCGTGACGGCTCTCGTCCTCATCGGAACCCTGCGCTCGCTGCGCCTTTCCATCATCGGCGCCATTCCGAATCTCTTCCCCATCCTGGTCATCTACGGCGCCATGGGCCTCATGGGACTCCCGCTCAATGTCGCCACGGTCATGGTGGGCGCCATCGCCATGGGCATCGCCGTCGACGACACGGTCCACATCCTCGCGATCTACGACCGCAGGAAGCGGCCCGACAAGGCCGTCGCGGCCGCCCTCGGGACCGTCTGGTGGCCCGTCGTGGCCACGTCGGTCGTCAACACGCTGGGCTTCAGCGTCCTCGCCGTTTCGTCCTTCGTGCCGCTCAAGCTCTTCGGTCTCGTCACCGCTGCGACGATGATCATCGCCTCCGCCGCCGATCTCTTCCTCCTCATCGCGCTTCTCCGCCTGTTCGGGCCGCGGGCGGAGCGCGACGTCGACGCCCTTCGGGGCGCGGCCACGGTCCTCGACCGGATCGGCGGCCGGCCGGCGCGCAGCGGCCGGCTCCACCTCGATCTCGGCATCACGGCGTACCGCCAGGCGGAGCGCCTCTACCGCTCGGAGCCCGAGAAGGCTCGGAAGCTCTACTCGGAGGCCCTCGACAGCTTCCGCGAGTACCTCGCAACGCCGGCGCCCGACCGGTCCGACGCCGCCCACGACGCCCGCAGGGTCCGCGCCCGCGCCGCCTCGACCTACTACGCCGCCCTCTGCCTCACCGGCCTCGCGCGGCTCGAGCCCGACGCCGTGAGGACCCGCGTCCTCTGGGACGAGACCCTCTCGGCCCTCGCCGACTTCGACAGCAGCTTCCCCCTCGAAGAATCCCTCGGCATCGCCGCCGGCTACGCCCGGCTGCGCGCCCTCGGGAACCTCGGCCGGGCCTCCGACGCGCGTCTCGTCTACTCCACGATGGAGTCCCTCGACCCCGAACATCCCTACACGCTCCGCGCCGCCGCGAAACTCGCGCGGATCCTCATCGACGACGCGAAGACGATCCCGGATCCCCGCGCCCGCGACGACGCCCTCTACGAGGCGTACAGCCACTATCGCACCTGGCTCTTCCGGAGCCTCCCCGACGACCTCGACTCGTGGACACGCGTGGGCCGCTACTTCATGTCCATCGGGAAACACCGCGACGCCCTTCCCATTCTCGAGCAGGCCCACGCCCGTTTCCGCCACGCCCAGGGACTCCCGAAGGAGAAGACCTTCGAGAACCTCCGCCACCTGGCCCGCGCGTGCCTCGAGACGGGAGACCGGGCGAAGGCGGCGCCCCTCTACACCGAGCTTCTCTCGGCGGCATCCCCCTGGCGGTCCGACCCCGACGTGCGCGCCGAGGCCCGCCGCGCCGGAGCCGTCTGACGGATTCCGGGCCGGTTCAGATCCCGAGGTCGTCGAGCGGTTCGAAGGCGAGATCCACGGCCGTGACCGCCTGGGAGATCACGGCCAGGGCGAGGCGGACGTTGCAGGCGACGGTGGGCGCGAGGGCGGGGTCCCGCGCGAGGCTCTTCAGCCGTTCGTAGACCTCCTGGAGCGCCGTCTCGGAGGGGGTGAGGGGATTGCCGAGCAGATCCTTCATGGGCGCTTCCTCCGGTCCACGACGCGACGCGCCTTGAGTTCGAATCTCGGGAGCGACCCCGCCTCCACGCGCCTCACGACGAAGCGCAGGCCCTCGTGATGCCGCGAGAGATCGCGAGCCAGGGCCGTTTCGAGGGCGGTCGCGTCGCCCTCGGACCCCGCCCGCATCTCGAACAGCACGGAGATCTCGTCGTGCAGCGCGGAGGGGGCCTCGACCAGGATCTGGAACTCGTCCACATCCCTGTACCCGCGGACGATGGCCTCCACGGCGCGGGGGTAGACGTTGGTACCACGGACGAGGAGCATGTCGTCGACGCGCCCGAGGATGCCGCCCTCGTAGATGTCGAACGTACGCCCGCAGGAGCAGGCCGTGTGGGGCACCTTGACGACGCGGTCCGCCGTCCGGTACCGGAGGACCGGGATCATGCCTCGGCCGAAGGATGTGACGACGCGCTCCCCGGCGGCTCCGTAGGGGACCGGCTCTCCGGTGGCGGGGTCGACGACCTCCTCGATGAAGTGGTCCTCGATGATGTGGCAGCCGCCGGGCTGGCGGGAGCACTCGAACATCATGATCGTCCCGAGCTCGGTCATGCCCGCGGTATCGGCGCACGGAGCCCCCCAGGACTCCTCGATGAGCCGCTTCGTGGCGGGGATCGACCCCGCCGGCTCGCCCGAGACGATGAGGCGCCGGACGGCGCCCTCCCGCCGGAGATCGATGCCGAGGGCTCGGGCCTCCTCGGCCATGCGCAACACGTACGTCGGCGTGGCGCAGACCGTGGTGGCCTCCATCTCGACGATCTGCCGCACGCGGTTCTCCGTGGTCATGTTCCCCGAGGGGACGACGAGGGCGCCGATCTTCTCCGCAGCGTAGTGGGCCCCCCAGAACCCGATGAACGAGCCGTAGGAGAAGGCGAAGAGCACGGTGTCCGCCGGTCGGACGCCGAAACCCCAGAATCCGTAGGCCCAGCACTCGGCGATCCACTGCCAGTCCCGAAGGCTGTCGAGCACGCGGAGCGGCTGCCGGCCCGTGGTGCCCGAGGTGAGGTGGTAGCGCACAGCCGCCTCCCGCGGCCGCGCCAGGAGGTCGCCGAACAGGGGCGCATCCCGCTGGGAGGCCATCCACTCCTCCCGCGTGAGGAACGGAATGCGACGGAGGTCGTCGAGCGTCCGGATGGACTCGGCCGTCACCCCCGCCGCCGCGAGCCGCCGCCGGTGGAAGGGGCTCCGGGCGGCCCACGCCACGAGTCGCCGGAGCTTCTCGACGCGGAGGCGGTCGAGGGCCTCCCTCGGCAAGGTCTCGTTCTTCGGGTTCCAGAACTCGGACACGATCATTCCTTGTCGCGGCCGATGAGCTCGCGGGCGATGATGATCCGCTGGATGTGGGCCGTGCCCTCGTAGATCTCGAGGCCCTTGGCGTCCCTCAGGAATCGCTCCACCGGATACTCGCTCGAGTATCCGCGGCCCCCGTGCAGGAGGACGGCCTGGTTGGCGGCCTTCACGGCGGCGTTCACGGCGAAGAGCTTGGCGGTGGACGTGGCGAGCGTCGCCTTGCCGCCCCGGTCCTGGATGGCCGCCGCCCAGTACGTGAGGAAGCGCGCCGCCCACAGATCAGCGTGCATCTCCGCGATCTCGGCCTGGACCATCTCGAAATCGCCGAGCCGCCGTCCGAACTGCCGCCGCTTCCCGACGAAGTCGAGGCAGGCGTCGAGGCAGCCCTGGAGGATACCCACGGCGCCGGCGGCCACGCCGAGGCGCCCGTGGTCGAGGGCCCCCATGGCCACGGCGAATCCGCTGCCGACGTCACCGAGCACCGCCGAACGGGGCACGCGGCAGTCGCGGAACTCGAGGATCGCGTGATCCGAGGCCCGATGTCCGAGTTCGCGTCCGGGCATGGTGGATCGATCGAGCCCCGCCGTGTCCGCGGGCACGAGGAACGCTGTGATGCCGCGGTGGCGTTTCCCGCGGTCCACGGTGGCGAAGACGACGGCCACGTCGGCGACGTTACCGTTCGTGATCCAGATCTTCCGGCCGTTCAGGCGGAAGCCGTCGCCGTCCTCCTCCGCCGTCGTCTCCATGGAGGCCACGTCGGAGCCGGCGTTCTCCTCCGTGAGGGCATAGCAGCCGATGGCGTCTCCGGAGGCGAGGCGGGGAAGCCACGACCGCTTCTGGGCTTCGTCGCCGTAGTCGAGGATGCCGAGGGCCACGAGACCGATCTGGACCGCCATGAAACCCCGCACGGACGAATCGACGCGGCCGATCTCCTCGTAGACGAGGGCCGACTGCAGGTGCGTGAAGCCGCTGCCCCCGTATTCGCGCGGGAGCGGGCCGCCGAGGAAGCCCGCCTCGCCAAGCCTGCGGACGGCGTCGCGGTCGAAGACGCCCTGCTCGTCCGAGGCTCGGGCCCTCGGCATCAGGACCTCATCGGCGAAGTTATGGGCGAGGGCCCGGACGAGGACGTCGCTTTCTCTCAGTTCGAAATCCATGGCGTCATTCCCCTCGGAAGCGCGGCGGCCGCTTCTCTTTCCACGACGCGTAGAACTCGCGGTGATCCCGACCCTGGATGAGGAGGGCCTGGGCCTGAGCCTCGGCTTCGAGGGCAGGCCCGAGACCCATGGCCCATTCGTTCTCGAGCATGCGCTTGGTCATGCGGACGGCGAAGGAGGCGCCCCCGGCGAGACGGGCCGCCAGCTCCCGGGCCGCGTTCATGACGTCCGCGTCGGGCACGACACGGTGGGCAAGGCCCATGGCCTCGGCGGCCCGAGCCGGAATGCGTTCGCCGAGCATGAGGATTTCCGTGGCCCGGGCGAGGCCCACGATTCGCGGGAGGAGGAGGGCGGCGCCCATGTCCGCGCCAGTGAGGCCCACCTTCGTGAAGAGGAACGCGATGGCCGCGCTCTCGGCGAGGACCCGGAAATCGGCGGCGAGGGCGATGACGGCGCCGGCGCCGGCGGCGATGCCGTTGACGGCGGCGATGACGGGGCGGTCGAGCTCGCGGATGTTCCGGATGAGCTCTCCCGTCATCCGGGTGAAAGCGAGGATCTCCTTCATGGACATGGACTGGAGCGCGCCGATGATGGCGTCCACGTCGCCCCCCGAGCAGAAGCCGGACCCTCGCCCCGTGAGGATCACGGCGCGAACGTCCTCCTGGCCCGCGAGATCGTGGAAGAGGTCGGCAAGCGCCCGGTAGGAGCCGAAGGTGAGGGCGTTCTTCCGCGCCTCCCGGTCGAGGGTGATCTCCGCGACGCCGTCGCGCACCTCGAACACGTAGCCTTCCACCACGGACGTCTCCTTCACTCGAGTGCGAGGGTCTGGCCGGTCAGGACTCCGCCGGCCGGCCCGACGAAGGTGAGAAGAGCCTCCGCCACCTCGGACGGATCGAGCAGCCGCCCCGAGGCGTTCTGCGTCGCGAAGCTCCTCAGGACGTCCGTGTCGGGGCGCTTCATGCGGGCGGCGAGACCGCGCGCCGTGGCCCGGAGCGCCGGGGTATCCACGAAGCCCGGGCAGAGGGCGTTCACGGTGATGCCCTCGGGGCGCAGCTCCTCGGCGAGGGTTCGCGTGGCGGCCACGAGGGCGTGCTTCGTCGCCGCGTAGACGGCCGTCAGCCGGTAGCCGCGGAGCCCGGCCGTGGAGGCGATGTTGACGATGCGGGCACGACCGCAGGACCGGAGGGCGGGCAGAGCCCTTGCCACGACCCAGAGGACGGAGCGGAGGTTGAGCGTCACCATGGCGTCGATGGCCGCGTCGTCGGTCCCGCCGAGCGGGCCTCCGATGGCGACGCCGGCATTGTTGACGAGAATGGCCGGCGACGGCACGCAAGCCAGGGCCTCGGCGACGCCGCGGTCGACGCCTTCCCGCGAGCCGAGGTCGGCGCACACGGTATGGGCGATTCCACCCTCCGAACGGATCGAAGCCGCGGCCGCGGCAAGGTCGTCCTCGCCGCGGGCGAGGAGGACGACGGCGGCGCCGGCCCGGGCGAGCCTCCCGGCCACGGCCCGGCCGATGCCGCGACTCGCTCCGGTGACGATGGCCCCCTGTCCCTCAAGCATGGGGACCGGCTCCCCCCCCCGGGGTTCGCGACGCCGCGGCGGCCGGTCTAAAACTACGGGAGCGGATCCGGCCGGGGGAGAACGATTCCGGCCGGTGGCGCGCCGATCCGCCGCGGGGAGTCCTCGGTGACGCGGGTGCCGCGGGCCTCTTCATTCGGGCGCCGATTATACGCCCCGAGTCCCGCAGCGGGAACGGCCAGCTTCGCCACGGCGTGCGGGGCCGCTCCCCGCCGGGGGGGGAGCGGCCGCACCGCCGACGGCCGGTTCAGAAGGTCACGCGATCGACGTTGCTCACGAGGGTGAGGTTCAGGGCTGCGTCGAGTCCGACCTGCACGAAGTCCGCCGTCACCCCTGCCAAGAACGACAGGGTGCCGGGTGCCACGACGAAGGGGACCTCCGGGTAGACCCCCGCCGCGGGGAGGTAGTGGACAGGATTCCCGACGGCTGCGGGCACCGTGATGATCGCGAAGAAGTTGGCGTCCGGCTGGAGTCCGAAAGCCGGGCCGCCGCCCAGCGTGGGCGCGGGGACGAAGCTCAGGAAGGTATATCCCTGCGCCGTGTTTGGCGCGCCCGCCATGGGAACGCCCGTGAGGGTGAGGTTACCGGCACCACCGCCCGACGTGGCCGCATCGAAGACATAGGGCCCGACGACGACAGCGTTGACCCGCGTCATGGTGTTGTTCGGGTTCATCGTGTCGCCCACGGTCAGCGCGACCGTCTGGGAACCGGGGTAGAAGTACGTGAACGTGGGGTTCTGGACGGTCGAGTCGACGATGCCGTCGTTCTCGAAGTCCCACATCCACCACTGGATCCCAGCCGGATCGTCGGTGAAGCTCGTGTCGGTGAACGAGACGGTGAGGGCCGCGGGTCCGGCGGAAGGTGTCGCCGTGAAGTTCGCGACGAGACCCGCGGTCGGCTGGAGCGTGAGCCGCATGTAGAGGGCGTAGGTCGTGTCGCAGCCCGAACTCGTCGCAGCCTGGTAGCTCGAAGCGTAGGTCCGGGTCGGCGGTATCGGCGGGGACCGCCTGAACGCACCACCACCGGAAGCCCCCTGGAACGTGATGTAGAAGCCGACGTCATTCACGCCGTTCCAGATGAAGCTCGCGCCCCCGGCCGTGGCGAGCCCGATGGGGCACCAGGTGTCGATCGCCAGCGGCCAGGACACCGCGCCGTGGACGGTCGAGTCGTAGACGACCGTGAAGTCGAGGAACATCCCCGGCGTGGCCCCGCCCGGTCCCGGGAACGTGAAGGGGCAAGTCATGGTGGAAGGGAGGTGCCCAAAGCCCATGAGCACGGTTCCGGCCGTCCAGATGCCCGAGAAGGCGGGCATGAACGCGATCTCCTCGACGCGACGGTGGGTCGCGCTCATGAAGCTCGCCGGGATCTTGCCGACGTAGGTGTAGGTCGGATTCGATGATCCGAAGGGGATCGTGTTCCCGGCCGTGAGCGGCGGCGCGTTGTCCGGGACGTAGCTGATGATCTGGGCCGTGCACGCAGCCGCGAGGGCTGCGACGAGAAGGGCAACGGCGGCTGAACGAGACATCGTGCTTCTCCGATCGTCTGGTGGACGGCAACGAACCCCCCGAGGGTCCCGAGGGTATCGGAGAGTGTACCCTCCGGAATCCGCCACGTGAACATCCTGGCAATTCCCGCGTCTGTCTCCCTCCCCTGCCCCGCCCATCTGATCCGTCAGAGATCGAGGATCGTCGTGACCATGCGGTTGGTCAGGCGGGCCGGCAGCCCCGCGATGCCCTGCCAGAAGATCCTGGCGCCAGCCAGCGCTGGCTCCGCCGGCACCATGAGGTTGAAGCCGACCTCTCCCGACGGCGGAAAGGCACCGCCGAGAACGGGCACGGCATGGGTTGGATCAACGAGAAGAAGCCCCATCCCCGGGATCGGGGTCGCCGCGGGAAGGGGCGAGGCGAACAGCAGGAAGAGGCCGCCCGGAGGGCCCGCGACCCCGAGCCCGGCGGGGCGCCCGAGTCGGGCGACGCCGGCGCGCAGGACCTGTCGCCCCATGTTGACGAAGACGCGCGGTCCTGAAAGCACGACATCCAGGTCGCCGTCCCGGTCGATGTCCGCCACGGCGGGCGGGGGGTTCACCGATTCCACGCCCGGCACACCTCCGGCGAAGATCTCCGGCGGGGCGAACGCGCCGCTGCCATCGTTGATGTAGAGGCGCCCTGCCTCCGTCACGAGGTCCGGATCGCCGTCCGCATCCATGTCGGCAAGCGTCATGCGGCCCTCGTGAGGAGTCGAACACGTTCCGGGCAGCATGCCAGCGGCTTCGAGGTTGCCGGAGCCCGTGTTCCTGAAGACGCTCCTGTCGAATACGACGTCCTGATCGCCGTCGCCGTCGAGATCTCCGGCCGCAACGAAGAGAGCGGAGATCGCCGGCGTGCCTGGAATCGTCGCGAAGGCACCGGTGCCGTCGTTGCGGAGAAGCTCCCAGGGTCCACCCGCGCCGCCGGCACCGATCGTCGTCCGCAGGATGTCCTGATCCCCGTCGCCATCCGTGTCGCAGAGAGCCATGTCGGCGGCGGCTCCGGACCCGGATTGCACGGGGGAAGCGAAGGTTCCGCCGCCGAGATTCCGCACGACGAACGTCGGATACGGAACCAGACTGCCCGACGCGTCGATCCCGTGGCGCATGATGACGACGTCCGCATCTCCGTCTCCGTCGACGTCGCCCGCGCGCAGGACCGATGCGAACCCCGACCAGGTTCCGAGCCCCGCGGCCGTGAAGCTACCGGTGCCATCGTTCGAGAGGAGGTGGTCCATCGTGGGCCCCACCCACGTATTCGTGAGCGAGCCCGACACGTAGAGATCGGTATCGCCGTCGAGATCGTGATCGATGGCAACGGCCGTCGAGAGCCAGCCCACGATGGCTCCTGCGGCCGACACGTCCGGACCGAACGTACCGTCCCCGTCGTTCAGGACCGCGCGGACGCGGCTCGTGACCGTGTCCCTGCAGAGCAGGTCGAGAGACCCGTCGCCGTCGGCATCGCCGAGGAGGCCATACCAGCGGTGGGTCCCCGTGCCGGCCGCTACCGGCAGGACCTGGAGCCCGCCGGAGCTCGACGCGAGGACGCGCGGCGCGCCCGGCCCCGGGACCAGGACATCGCCGTCGCCGTCGCCGTCGACATCGCCCGAGAGCCGGGCGCCGGGAGGCGCGGATGAGGCGACCGCGAAGCTCTGCAGCTCCACGAGACCCCCTCCGCCACCACGGCCGTTCTCGGAGCCGCCCGATTCGGTCAGGTGCACGACTTCGCAGATCCCGTCGCCATTCGTGTCGACGACGGCGACGTGCGGATACTGCGCCGCAGCGACAGGCGTCGCGGTCGAGGCGAACCCGGAAGGGCGGTTCCAGACGACTTCGATCCCCTGGTTCGGAGCGCTCCCGATCACCAGGACGACGTCCGGACGACCGTCGCCATCGCAATCTCCGATTCCGCCCGCGTAGCTCGACACGCCCGTCGAGAAGGTCGCGGGTCCCTGAACGAAGTTGCCCAACCCGACGTTGTCGAAGAGGATCCTGGACGGCGTCGAGGGAGCCACGGAGCCGGTGCCCGCCGCCACGAGGTCAAGGTCGCCGTCCAGATCGTGATCGGCGAGCTCGAAGAGAGCAGCGGCGAGCAGCGTCCCGGGCAGCATGGCCGACGCATCGACGAAGGAACCCGCGCCGACATTGAGCCAGAGGCCGAGAGGGCCCGGCACCGAAGCGACGGTGTTCGGCGCTCCGAGTCCGAAGGCGACCGCGATGTCGGCGTCGAGATCCCCGTCCACGTCTCCGACGGCGATCGCATGGGGTACGCAGGCACCCCCGAGGATCGGATGGAGTGGCGGCGGCGGAAGCGCAATGGCCGCCTCCACCAGACCGCCGCTTCCGTCATTGAAGAGGACGCCGGCACCTTGGGCGCCGCAGACAGCGACGTCCGGATCTCCGTCCCCATCGATATCGCCGAGTCTCGCGCGCCACGCCGCACCGAGCGCGAGCGGCGCGGGCACACCATGCGGGACGAACGCGAAGTCACCGCGGGACAGATACACCCCCGTCGTCGTGATGGCGTCCCCATCGCCGTCCCCGTCGAGGTCCTCGACGGCGAGCACGGAACCGCCCGGAGTGCCGGCATCGACGAGCCGGAGTCTCTGACTCTGCGCGGCCATGCCACCATGCATGAGGAGTAGTCCGAAGGCGCAGATTGCGCGTCGTCTCATCGTGGGCTCGGCACCGTCCTGCTTCCCGCTCCGCGGATCCGAGCAACGGCCGCTCCATGGAGATGTCGATCGCACAAGATGTTATGCCGTTGCATCTTGTGACGCTGCATCCGCCGCGTGGCCTCCGTCGCGATCGTCACCCTGGGGCCACGCCGTCACCATTCCGAAACACCCCGGGCGCCGCGGGCGACGGATTGCGGCGACACCACGCATGCATCGACATAGCAAACTGTCGCTAAATGCTTTATGTCGAACAGCCGTCGCCAACCGGGGGCAGAGGGCAGAAACCGTCCGGGACGATGGCAGGGTGGAGGCACGGCTCACGCTTTCTTCGATGAACGGAGCCATCATGGAAACCAGCATGCACGGCAGGACGAAGTTCGCGGCGGCAGGCCTTCTCGCCATCATCGCGGGAGCGGCCGTCTTCGCCATCGCCCTCCCGTGGCAGGAGGAACTTCCGTCGCCGGGCAGGGTGGTCGAGTCGATCGCTCCGGCCGGAGCGGAGGCCTCGCCGCCGGTCGCCACCGTGGTCGCCACGCGCCCTGCATGTCGGCCCGCCCTGCGCGCACCGGCGCGGCGGACGCGCCCGGAGGACGCGGCTTCGACCAGCGGACTCCGTCTCTCCATCGTCACGGAGAGCGGGAGCCCGGTGGCCGGCGCCCGCGTCGTCCTCCTCCGCGAATCGGCCGCCGCGGGCCAGGGCTCGACGAACGTCGCGGGGCTCGTCGAGTTCGCGGATGCGGAGGGAGCGTCCGCTGTCGCGATCCTCCACCCGGAACGCCCCCCCCATGTCGCCGCTCTCGCGGCGTCGACGGGCGACGAGCAGGTGACGCTCCCTGACGGCGCCGTGGTCGAAGGGAGGATCACGATCGACGGGCACGATCCCGGCCAAACTCTCCGCGCGACCCTCGCGCCCGGCGCCGACTGTCCCGCGGCGTGCGATGTCCCTGATGCCGTCCATGAGGCGCTGGGCTTCCGCGCCAGCAGCGACCGCCCTCTCTGCGGTGAGACCGATGAGCGCGGCTGTTTCCGATTCGCCGGATTGCCCGGCGGGTTCGCAGGCCGTCTCATCGTTCCAGGCATGGAGTTCTCGGACGTCTCGGGCCGCCCTGCCTCGCTCGAGATCACGGCGCCGGGCACGGGCATCGTCTTCGACCTCCGCCGTCGCGCCGCCCTCGCGGGACGCCTCGTGAAGGCGGGTCGACGCTCCCCCATCGCGGAGGCCGACGTGATCTGTCGATTCCAGGGCGGCAAGGGCCCGGTCATGGCCTCTCAGACGGATGCCGATGGCCGCTTCATGGTCGTCCTGCCCCCTTCGGCCTCGGAGGCGCAGATCGAGATCAGGGTCCGCGGACTCGCGGAGCGGAAGATCATCGAGCTTCCGGATTGCCCGGCGTCAGGTCGCGACCTCGGGGATGTCGAGGTCGCCGTGCCGGAGGCGCTGCGGCTCGAGGTCCGGGACGCCGCTGGCACGCCGGTGGCGGGAGCTTCCGCACGCTCGACATCCTCCACGGCGGGTCCCTCCGGGCTCGATGGTCGACTCGACGTCGCAGCCGAGTCCGGAGAGACGGTTCTGGTGGAGGCCAACGGCTTCCTTCCGGCGACGCTCGTTTCGACGCCAGGCGAAGACCTGCGGATCGTGACGCTCGACGGCGGCGCCGCCCTCGCCCTCGAGGTCCGCGCCGAGGAACCGACCGTCCTCACCGGCCTCGCGATCAGGATCGCCCGCGAGGATGACGGCGCTGGAGATGTCGGCCGGGCCTTCCGGTCGCGCGCCGTCCACATCGACGCCGCGGGAAGGGCGCGGATCACCGGCCTCCCGTCCGGCGTCCGGCTCCGCCTCACGATCGAGGACGGACTCGGAATCGCCTGCATCGAGCGTCTCGTCGCCCCCTGCGGCCTCGACGAACCTGCTGTCATCGATCTCGGTCGCACCGTGGACTCCCTCGCCGGGACGATACGCGACGCCCGGGGCGGGCCCATCGCCGGCGCCCAGGTGCGCGTCCGCGGCGGCGGAGGTCGTGTGGCCGCCACGGCGACGGACGAGTCCGGCGCCTTCGTGTTCCCCGCCATCGCAGCAGCGGAGGCGGACATCGAGGTTCGCGCGGACGGCTGCGAGACGCTCTGCCGGCGAGTTCGCCGCGGCGGCCCGGACCCGGAGTCGAACGTCATCGCCCTCGCGCCCGCCCACGAGATGTTCCTCGAGGTCGTGGATGCGAGCGGGATCCGGGTCCCCGCGGACAGCGTGATCGTCGCGCTGGCGGGCACGAACATCCGGTGGAAGGGCCACGCACGCGCCACAGGCCTCTACGCGTTCCGCGGCGTCCCCGACGGCGAGATGATCGTCACGGTGACGGCGGGCGGACAGACGACGACGGCGCGCCACCGTGCGGAGGCCATGGTTCGCGTCGTCGTCCAGGGCGACTGACGGCCGGGCGCGGCCCAGCCCACCCTGTCGTGTCCTTGCGGCCGGCTCGCAAGAATCCGCCGGTGTCAGCGTGGTTGCCGCCCGGCGGGTGGATCCCTACCGCCGAGACTCCGCCGCCGCGCCGGCGAGGAGCGCGTCGAAGGCCGGCTCGTGGAGCAGCGGCTCAAGCGCCGCGTCCCCGGCGATGGAATCCCGGGTGACGAGCCCTGCGTCGAGGGCCCGGCGCAGCACGCGGACGGCCGTCTCGACGCCGCGGCGACGCGCGACCCCCGCCGCCGCCTCTCCGGCCGAAGGCAGCTCGTCGAGGTACTTCACGCACTGGGAGATGAGCCGCGCCTTCGGAACGCAGTCCTCCGGAGCCTCCACGAAGCCGTCCCGCCCCTCGACGGCGGCCTGGATGGCCATCTCGAGGGAGACGCGCCCCCCCGCCGGATCGCCCATCGCCCCGCGCAGCCACCCGATGATCTGATGCTGGGTGACGAGAGTCTCGCGATGCGCCTCGCCCTCCGGGCTGCGGAGCACGATCTGAGCAAGTACCGCGGCGGCGCGCTCGTGCCGCTCGAGCGACATTCGGGGATCCGAGAGCATGAGCGCCCAGAACCCCGCGGTGGTCTCCATGACCGCCAGGCTCGCGGCGTGCTCATCCACGTCCGGGAACTCCCGGCAGAGTTCCTCCTGGACGGCACGCGCCTCCGTCAGAACGCCCGTAGCCTCGTCCCGCCGGTCCAGCTTCCAGAGGGTGGAGGCCCTGCCGCGGTTCGCGAAGACCGAGGCTGCCCGCAGCGCGCCCGGCAGGACTCCATCGCGCCGGCGCGTCTCGCCGAGATCCGCTGCCCGCTCGTAGGCTTTCAGGGCGGCCTCCGTCTCCCCGAGAGCGTCGAGGGCCTCGCCGAGGTGCGTCTCCGCCTCCACGCGCCCGACTTCCGCAGCCCCGTCGCCGCCGGCGGCAGCCCAGGACGCCACGCACCGCTCGAGGGCCTGGCGGGCCTCCGCCGGGCGGTTCGTCTTCAGGTACATCCGGCCGAGGAGGCTCTCGGCGCGGGCCCGGGTCCGCTCGAGCGACGCCGGCTCCGCGCCTGCGGGCGCGCCCGGCCGTGCGAGCAGGGTCACGGCCGCAACGATGTGCGATTCGGCCTCCGCGGCCTCGTCCAGCGTGAGGAGCGTCTCCGCCGCAAGGAGCCGGGCATCGGCCGCCTCCGCGGCCAGCGCCGGGTCGTCGCCGCGCCGGGCCAGGAACTCCCCGCTCCAGCGCAGGGCTGCCTTGAGGATCTCGAAGCGTGCGCGATGGCTCGCACGGTGGCGGAACAACTCGTCCCGGAGCGCCACGCCGAGGCACTGCCGGACCGCGTCGCGGACGCCGCGGAAGTTCTCCTCGGCGCGCGCGTTCGACCCGCGGAGGTCGGCGTTGAGGGATCGGAGGCGGACGGCCGAGACGGAGGTCGCCGCACCGCCGGCGAGCAGCATGAGCGCGATGGCGGCGACGGCGGTCCGGTGGCGACGCACGAAGCGGCGCGCCCTGACGAACCACGGCTCGCGCCACGCGGTCACGGCCTCGCCCGCGAGCCATCGCTCGATGTCCGCCGCGAGATCCGCCGCCCGGGGGTAGCGATCCGCGGGCTCGGGCGAGAGCGCGCGGCGGCAGACCGCGTCCAGGGCGCGGGGTACATCGCGGCTCACGCTGCGGGGCGGACGGAGCGCCTCGACCTTCGAGCGGTCGGGCAGCGTGGAGGCCGACGACGCATCCGATCCGAACGGCGCGCGGCCGGTGAGGATGGCATAGAGCGTGGCCCCGAGGCCCCAGATATCCGTGGGCGGCCCCATGGCCTTCGAGCGGCCGAGGGCCTGCTCGGGGCTCATGTAGGCCGGTGTCCCCATGGCGACGCCGGACTGCGTGAGAACGGAGTCCATGGGCTCGGGCGCACCCGCGTCCACGATTTCGGGCGCGGCGAACCGCCGCGCGAGTCCCCAGTCGACGACCAGCGTCTCGCCCCAGGGGCCGAGCATGATGTTGGCGGGCTTGAGATCCCGGTGCAGCACGCCCTGGTCGTGGGCGTACGCGATCGTGTTGCACACGGCGACGAAGCGGCCGAGCAGGCTCCGGAAGGCCACGGAGTCGAAATCCACGCCGGCCGCCGGCTGGTGGAGCGTCTCGATGGCTTCGGCCAGGGTCCCGCCGCGGATGAACCGCATGGCGTAGAAGGGCCTGCCGGAATCGTCCGTGCCAAGGCCGTAGACAGGCACGATGCCCGGGTGCTCGAGGCGCGCGGTCACACCCGCCTCGAGCAGGAAGCGGCGGCGCGCCTCGGGATCGGAGACCCGCGCCGAGGGCAGCCGCTTCAGCGCCACATGGCGGCCCAGGGTCTCGTCCTCGGCCTCGAAGACCTCGCCGAGTCCGCCCCGGGCGTGGAACCGGACGAAGCGAAGCGTGTGGGTCATGGCGCTCGGTGTCGGCAGGTCTGAGGTCGTCCCGTTCGTCCCGGCATCGACGACGAGGGTGTCGGTCTCCTGAAGGCGCTCGTCCATGGCCGCGAGGATCCGGACCCGCTCCCGCAGGGGATCGAGGAGCTCCGGATCATGCCGGCAGAGTTCCTCGAGGTCCGGCGTCTCGCCCCGCCGGCGGCGATCCTCCCATTCGATGGCGAGGTCCACGAGGCGCGAGTCGTCGCCCATGGCCCGTCACTCGGGCGGCGCGAGATCGAGCCCCGCCGCAAGGCGGAGCCGCACGGCCTGCCACCGGCGCGCGACCGTCCGTTCGGAGATACCGAGGACGGAGGCCGCCTCGGGCTGAGTGAGTCCCTGGTACCAGAGGAGATCCAGGACCTCCCGCTCCTCCACGGGGAGGCGCTCGACGCTCTCGTGGAAGTCGATCCAGAAGGCGGCATCCGCGTCCGGGCGGGTCCCGGGCCGGTCCGGTGGCCCGGCGGCGTCGCTCACGCCCGCGGCCGGGTCCCTCCACTCCGTCGCGTGGTGGCCGGCCTCCCCGAGGGGGCCGTAGTGGTGGCGCGCGAGGTCGATGAGCTCACGCCGGATCTGGGTCGCCGCCAGCGCGAGAAAGTCCCGCATGGACCCGGGCGTCACCTCCCGGAGCGCCCGGCAGAGCCTCATCATGGCGTTCTGGAAGACGTCGTCCGTCTCCTCCCACCGCCGCACCCGAGGGGAACGCCGCAGCAGGCGCCGGGCCAGCTCGGAGAGGCGGCCCGCCGCGAACGCGAGGAGTTGCTCCCGCGCGGCGGGGTCCCCCCCGCGGAGCCGCACGAGCCAGCTCTCGATGCGGATCGTCGTATCGCCGGGTGTCATGGAGGAGACATTACCACGGCGGCTCCCGCGGAGGGATCAGGGTCACGCGGTCCCGCAAGAGCCCAGCCCTGTGGTCCCCTCCCCCAGTGACGTCGATCTCGCCGACCCGGTCAGGAAGAAGCCGCGGTGACCGTGCCGGCGGCATGAGCTGCAGGCTCCGTGAACCGGCGCAACGCGTTCCGCCCACGGAGAAGAACCGCTGCGGCGGGACTCGGAGGCGGCAGCTACGCCGGCGTCGAAGGGGGCGCGCCGCGGAAGAGCCGCGCCAGGACGCCGACACCGTCCACGAGACGGGGACCTGCCAGAGCTGTGAGGCCGCGACCTTCCAGCGCATGGGCACGGCCCGTCCGGACGCAGCGGAGGCGGGAGAGGGAGGGGGTGGCGACGAGCGTGCGCAGGGCGGACTCGGCGAGATCGAGGTCCGAGCCGGCGGGAGCGAGGAGAAGGATGTCCGGATCCACCCGAAGAAGGTCGCCGGTGTGAAGGTGGCGCGGGAGCGATGAGGGTTCGCCCGCGGCGCCCCTGCCCCCCGCCCGCTCGACCATTTCCGGCAGGAATCCCCCGGCGGCCCTGAGGGGATCGACGCCGTCGAGGGCGAGGACGCGGGGGGGGTCCGGGAGGCGGAGGGACTCGGCTTCGATGGAGCGGAGTCGATCCCGCAGCTCCGCCTGGAGGGCGAGCCCGCGGTCGAGAACGCCGGCCGCCCTCGCGATGGGAAGCACGAGCCCGATGGCCTCGTCGAGGCACTGCGCGGAGAGCCTGAGCACGGCGGCGCCCGGCGGGACAGGCAAGGCAGGATCAGGAGGAGCGGCCGCGGCGTCGAGAAGAACGAGATCGGGATCGACCTCCCGGAGGACGTCAGCCACGAGGCCCGGGGGCCCGCCGGCCAAGGCGCGCGTGGCGCCGGGGAGCGCAGCCCCGGCGGCCGGAAGCGCGCACGCATGGGACACGGCCACGAGCCGGTCCGAGAGGCCGAGCCTCACGAGGATGTCCGTGGCGCCCGGCATCAGGGACGCGATGCGCACCATGGAGGCATCCTGTCACGGAGAGAGGGGACGCCCGAGGGCGGCGCCGCCGCACCACCACGCGCGCCGGGTGATACCATCGTACCCCATGCGCGAACTCCTTCGCGTCGTCGTGCTCGCGGGAACAGCGCTCCTCCTCGTCGCCGCCCTCCTGCCGCTCCTCGATCCCGTGAGCCCCCTCGGCCCGAAGCACGACGCGGGCTACATCCTCCATCTTTCCTTCCTCGCACTCGTCCTCCTCGTGCCGCGCCGTCCCCGGACGGAGGTCCTCCGGGAGACGGGCCTGCCCGACGACGCCCGCCCCTTCCGCTCGTTCCTCGCCGGCGCCGCCGCCGGCATCACGAGCCTCGTCCTCTACCACGCTCTCCTCATGGCTCTCGGCGAGGAGACGTTCCGGATCCGGACGGACAAGGGGCACCCGCTCCTCTACGCCCTCAAGTACATCCCCGCGGGCCTCGCCCTCGTGCTCATCCTCGAGGAGCCCCTCTTTCGCGGCGTGATCCTCACGCGGATGCGTCGCGATCTTCCCGCTCTTCCCGCCATCGCCCTGTCGGCAGCCGTCTTCGCCGTCGCGCATCTCTTCGCGATCCCGAAGGGCGTGACCCTCGAGGATCGCGGCCTCGACCGCGGCCTCGCCGCGGCCCGCGCCATGGCGGGCGGTCTCGGCGACGTCCTTGCCCGGCCCCGCGCCGTCATCGGCCTCTTCCTCGGCGGATGCGTGCTCGGCCTCGTGCGCGTCCGCACGGGCTCCATCTTCGCGGCCATGGGCGTCCACTTCGGGTGGTTCTGGGTGCCGAAGGCCGACAACGTCCTCATCCGGGAGCTCGACCGGCTGCCCGAGGCCCTCGTGGGATCCTCCCTCTACTACGACGGGTGCCTCGCCTGGATCTTCCTGGTCCTCTCGGCGCCGATCCTCTCGGCCATCCTGCGCCGGAAGGGCTCCCGGCCTAGTGTGGTGCGTCACACATACCGTTAAATATCCCGACGAGGACCAGAATCACTTGCTCCATCTCGCCGGATCTTCTCGCGCGGGGCTTCGTTGCTCGCCCTCCCCACAACCCATCCAGGGTTGCCTCCGGGCTCGCGCCTCGCCCCACACGAGAATCTCCCGGCGAACATGTTCGCATCTGTGTGACGCACCACACTAGGGGATGATCCTGCCGTTCACGATCTTCCCGTCCTTGTGCTTCTGGACGATCATGTCCACGAAGGCGCCGAACTCGCCGTCGAGCTTCTCGAGCCCGTGCTTCCCGAAGACCGACGTGAAGCCGTCGATTCCCGAGTTGCCCTTGAGCTCCTCCTTCATGTATGCGACGAAGTCCGCGGCGTAGCGGCCGTTGTCGTAGTGGTTGAGGAAGTAGATGAGGGCCCAGCCCTCGGCATAGGTGAGCTGCGACCAGCGCCCCCGGGTCGGGTCCTGCTGATCGCGGTTCCAGAGGGCCCGCGAGATCTTCACGAGTTCCGCGATGGGCATGAACTCGTTGCGGGCGCGCGTGGATCCGAGGAAGTCGAGCCGCGACGTGTTGATCCGGCCCGGTTCGTACTTCCAGAGCCCCAGGGCCTCGTTGTAGCTGCCGTCCTTCGTGCCGTTCCCGCCGAAGTACTCGGCGATGCCCTCGTCGAACCACATGGACTGCTCGGCCTGGTGCTCGAGCTTCGAGACGTTGTTGTAGTAGACGAGCTGATGCGTGCCCTCGTGGAAGAGCGTGTTCCTGAGTTCGTCCGGACTCGACCGGTAGACGACGAGGCGGCCGTTCCAGGGCTCGAAGTGTCCCGCGGACATGATCACGGTGGGGATCAGCGTGTCGCCGCGGCGCTGATAGACGACGTAGTCGTCGTGGCTGTAGAGGAGGAGCACCGGGATGGGGTTCGTGAAGGGCCGCATCTCGATCTTCCCGCCGAAGCGGTCGACCCACGCCTCGTGGAGGCTCCGAAGATTCAGCGCAGCCTCGTAGCCGTGATCGAGCTCCTTCCCGGACTTGTCCTTCTGCACGAGAACGAGGTACGGGCGCACGATGACGGGTTCGAAGGCGCGGTCCACGTCGTCGCGGCGGAGCTTGTCTCCGAGCTCCGCCTCGAAACGCTCCGCCACGCGCAGCGCGTTCTGGTACCAGGGGTCGCTGTCCCGCTCGTCCACGGCCCGGTCGAAGGCGCGGGCTTCCGCGAAGAACGGGCCGTACTTGGCCGCCGCCGGCCCCGTGATCCAGCCCGAGCGCGCGCCGTCCGGGAGGTGGGGTCGAAGCTCCTCGAGGCAGATCTCGACGGAGTCCCGCAGGCGCTTCGGGAGATGCGTGGCCTCGACCCACGCCTCCGCCTCGGGGAGGGAGAAGTAGACGTGGCCGAGCGCCTCGAGACGCGGCCGCGCGGGCTCGAAGTCGGGCCGTAGCCCCACGGCCTTGAGCAGGCACTGCTCGACGCGGCTCTCGAACATCTTCCGCTCGGACTCCTTTCCGGGCTCCGCCTTCAGGGCCTCGCCCTGCTTCGCGGCGAAATCGGCGGCCGCAAGCCACGCCTCGGGCGTCCCGGCGGCGGCCATGAGCTTCGCGAGCTGGGTCTGGGGGGTCACGACCTCGGGCTGGCGCTCGGGCACGGAGCCCGACCGCACGGGCGGCGCCTCGGTGCCGCGGTTCGGCGCCGGGTCGGGAGTCGCGGGCGTGTCGACGTCGTCGCCCCCGCCCTGAATGAGGAAGATCACGCCGACCAGGACCAGCACGGCTGCCCCCCCGACCATGAGGTAGAGACGGTTGCGACCCGCAGCCACCGCCGGCTCCGGACGCCGCGGCCGAGGTGCCGTCCTCCCGCCCCCCGCGAGCCGGGGCGCCGCCTGAGCGGAGCGACCCGCCGCCCCCGGCTTCACGAGCCGCGGCCGCGCCGGCGGGTCGCCCGGCGCGGCGAAGGTCTGCGTACAGAGATGGCAGGTCACGGACTCGCCGGGAGACATCGCGGTCTCGACGAGGTTCCCGCAGCTCGGACAGGTGACGTTTGACATCGTGCGCCTCGGAGGTAGAGGGGAGGGGCACCCTCCCGTTCCGAGCTTATCAACCCCCCCGCAAGGCTGGAACGTCGCCCGGCCACCGCCCTCCGTCCCTTCCCCGCGGCCGGACCGCGTTAGAATCCGCCCACCCGACGCCCGTGAATCCCGACGCCCACGCGAGAATCTCCGGATCGATGGAACCTCAGGAAGGCCGGCGGGCGCGCTTCGGCGCCCCGCATCAGAGTCGCAGGCCCGGACGGCGCCGGGGCCGCCGTCGCGACGACCGCAGACGCCGGGAGAACTTCGAGGACGAGGTCGATCGCTACGGCGACGACCCGGAGTGGACACGGTACGACCACAAGGTCGATCCCGCCCACCGCATCCAGCCGGAGCCGGCCTTCGAGCCCTCGGCCTTCGACGGGAACGCGATCAAGGTCATCCGCCGCCTCCACGCCTTCGGATACCCCGCCTATCTCGTCGGAGGCTGCGTCAGGGATCTCCTCCTCGGCGTCACACCGAAGGACTTCGACATCGCCACCGCGGCCACGCCGCGGCAGGTGAAGCGCCTCTTCCGCAACAGCCGCGTCATCGGCCGGCGGTTCCGTCTTGCGCACATCTCCTTCGGCCGCCAGATCCTCGAGGTGTCGACGTTCCGGGCCCAGGCGCCGCCCCAGGAGGGGGATGACCTCCTCATCCGCCGGGACAACGTCTTCGGCACGCCCGAGGAGGATGCCCGGCGCCGCGACTTCACGATCAACGGGCTCTTCCTCGACATCCGCGACGGTACGGTCATCGACTTCGTCGACGGCATGGCGGACGTCCGCCGCCGCCTCATCCAAACCATCGGCGATCCCCTGACGCGCTTCGCCGAGGACCCGGTCCGCATGCTCCGCGCCGTGAAGTTCGCCGGCCGCCTCGGCTTCCGCCTCGCCGACGACGTCCGCCGCGCCATCGTCGAGCTCCGCGAAGACCTGCACAAGTCGCCGGCGCCGCGCGTCCTCGAGGAGATCAACCGACTCATGGACCGCGGGGGCGCCCACGACTCGCTCCGGATCCTCTGGAGCACGGGGCTCCTGCGGGTCGTCCTCCCCGAGGTGGCCGACTGGCTCGACGCGCGCCACCACGAGGACCCCGAGTGCCTCGCCTTCTGGTCTGCCTTCCGCGTCATCGACGAGTTCGCGCGGGTCGGCGAGCCCCTCTCCACGGCGATCCGCCACTCCTTCCTCTTCGGTCCCCTGTTCCGGAAGTCCGTCGAGGCGGCCACCGGTTCCGATCCGACGAAGCCGTGGCGCGGCGACCTCGGCCTCGTCTTCGACGACGCCCTGCGGGCCATCGCCATGCGCCTCCACATGCCGCGCCGCGACGTCTCCCTGACGAAACACATCCTCATCGCCCAGGAGCGCCTGTTCCGTCCCGGCGTGCGGCGGCGCCGGACGGCCGCCATGGATCAGGTCGTCCGCCGGGACTACTTCCGCGACGCCCTCAGGCACCTCGAGATCCGCTTCCTCACCACCGGCGCGGGCGAGGACGCCCTCCGGGAGTGGACCGACCGCCTCCGGGCGGCGGAGGACGGCTGGCGCCATCGCTGATCCTCCGGCGCGCCGCATCGTCCGGCCGCTCCCCGCCTTCCCGCCGCCTGATCCGCCTCACGCCCTGCCGGCCCGGCGGCCGATAGGACCGGAGGAAGATCCGCCGCCAGGACGGAAAGGGACCCGCATGCCGGCTCGACCGACGATTTCCCTCGCCATGATCATCCGGGACGAGGAGGCGTATCTCCCCCGGTGTCTCGAAGCCGCCCGCGCCGTCGTCGACGAGATCGTCTGCGTCGACACCGGATCGACGGACCGGAGCGCCGAGATCGCGCGCTCGCACGGAGCACGCGTGGAGAGCCGCCCCTGGACCGACGACTTCGCCGCCGCCCGCAACGCCTCCCTCGCTCTCTGCCGCGGCGCCTGGATCCTCGTGCTCGACGCCGACGAGGTCATCGACCCCTCGGCCGGACCGATCCTGCGCGCGCTCGCCGCCGACGCGGAAGCGGAGGGCGCCTACGTGCGCATGCGCAACGTCTACGGCGAGCGTCGCGAGATCGAGTGCCTCATTCCCCGCGTGTTCCGCAACCGCCGGTCCCATCGTTTCGTCAACCGGATCCACGAGCAGGTCCTGCCCTCCGTGCTCCTCAGCACGAAACGCCACGGCACGCGTATCCTCGACCCCGGCATCCGCGTGACGCACGACGGCTACCGGCCGGATGTCGTCGCGGCCCGCGCGAAGAACGACCGCAACACACGCCTCTTCCGGCTCGAGCTCGCCGATCACCCCGACAACCTCTACGCCCGCTACAAGTTCGCCGATCACCTGCGGAAGTTCGAGGATCGCGACGCCGTCCTCCGCGAGCTGGAAACGGCGTGGGACCAGGCCCTCCGGCTTCCGCCGCCGCAGGCGATGGCTCTCCCGTTCCTCGGGGAGATCCCGGCCCTCCTCGCCCTCGAGCTCATCGACCAGGGCGACGCGGACCGCGCCGATCAGGTCTGCGGCGAGGGCCGCGACCACTTCGCGGCCACGCCGCACCTGCTCTACGTGAGCGGCCACGCGGCGCTTCGCAACGGGCGCCCGGCCGCAGCCGTCGAGTTCTTCCGTCTCTGCATGGCCATGGACGGGAAGGTCGTGGAGGTCCCGGCCCAGGTCGGCGTCACGGACTCCCTCGCGAGCGCCGGGCTCGTGTCGTCCCTCGCGGCCTCCGGCCGCGCGGCCGAGGCGCTCCACGCCATCCTCCAGAGGCTCCGGACGGCCCCGGCCGACGGACTGCACTGGCTGCGCGGCGGCGAGCTCCTCATCGGGCTCGGGCTCCTTTCGGAGTCCGTGACCTGGCTCGAACGAGCCCGTACGCTCCGACCGGACGATCCCGAGGCATCGCGGAGTCTCGGAGAGGCGCTTCTCGCCTTCGGAGAGATCGAGAAGGCCTTCGAGACCTGGTCCGCCTTTCCCCGGGATCCCGGCTGCGGCGCCGGACTCGCGCTCATCCACATCGCCATGGGCGAACCCATGGCCGCGCCCCCCGACTTCGGAGACCCCGAGGTCCGCTCCGCCTTCGGCGGGTTCGTGCGGACCCTGGCACGCGCGGAGCGGACGGCCCTCCTCGAGAACGTCCGCCGCGGAGCCGACGCCCTGCGCGCCGCGGAGCCGCGCCCTGCGGAGATCCTCGACCGGTTCGCGCCCGCACCGGTCGTTTCCCGCTGATCCGGCGCGTTGCCGGCCGGCCTTCCGCTGACCCGGATGATCCACGAAGACGAGCCCTGACGAAGTTCCGGCCGGAGAAGACCGCTCTGGTGGCTTGGCATTCGTGAATGATCCGGGCTAAGATCCGCGGCCGCCGCAAGGAGCCGCCGTGTCGCGCCCCGATCCCGGATCCGATCCGCCGCCGCTCGAGGCCATGCGGGCCCTCGCCGGACGGATGAAGCACGTCACGCCGGCGGAGGTCCTCGGGTGGCTCGACGCGAAGCGGCCCTTCACGGTGGTGGACGTGCGCACGCGGGACGAGTACATGGCGTACCACATTCCCGGCGCTCGCCTCGTGCCGCTCGACGAGCTGCGCCACCGGGTCGAGGACGTCGCGGATCTCCCGAAGCCCCTCGTCGTGCACTGCGAGCACGGCCGGCGATCCCTCGATGCCACGTTCCTGCTCATGCTCGCGGGCGTGGAGGATGTCTACAACATGACGGAGGGCATCTCGGGATGGGCAGGCCCCATCGAGCACGGCCTCGGCCGGCGCTGAGCCGGCCGTCCCTCCGGCGCGCGCCCGGAGGGACCCGTCCATGAAGTGCGTCGTCGTCAGCACCCACGGCGGCCTCGATGTGCTCCGCTTCGAGGAGCGCCCCGAGCCCGAACCGCGGCCCGACGAGGTTCTCATCGAACTCCGGGCGGCGGCTCTCAACCACCTCGACATCTGGGTCCGGACAGGGGTTCCCGGGCACACGTTCCCGCTCCCGCTCATCCCCGGGTCCGACGGCGCGGGCGTCGTCATCCGCGCGGGAGCCCTCGTCGAGGGCGTGAAGCCCGGCGACCGCGTCGCCATCGCGCCGGGCTTCGGCTGCAACAACTGCCTCGACTGCGCCCACGGACGCCACGCCCTCTGTCGCCGCTACGGCATCTTCGGCGAAACGCGCGACGGCACGAACGCGGAGATCATCGCCATCCCCGCCGTCAACGCCCTGCCGATGCCCTCGCAGCTCTCCTTCGAGGAGGCCGCCGCGGCGCCCCTCGTCTTCCTCACCGCCTGGCACATGCTCGTGGACCGCTGCAGGATCCGCCCCGGCGACGACGTCGTCGTCCATGCCGCGGGCTCGGGGGTGGGCACGGCGGCGATCCAGATCGCCAGGCTCTTCGGCGCCAGCGTCATCGCCACGGCGGGAAACGACGCCAAGCTCGAGCTGGCCCGCCGCTGCGGCGCCGATCATGCGATCAACTACACGGCGGGACCCTTCGGCCCGAAGGTCATGCAGATCACCGGCCGGCGCGGCGCCGACATCATCGTCGACCACGTGGGCGAGGCGACCATCGGAGAAAGCCTCCGCTGTCTCGCCCGCGGCGGCCGCGTCGTGACCTGCGGCGCCACGTCGGGGCCCACGCTCTCGGCCGACCTGCGGCTCATCTTCTTCAAGGGACTCTCGATCCTCGGCTCCACCATGGGCGGCCTCGGCGAGATGCGCGAGGTGTGGTCCCACATCGCTGCCGGCCGGCTCCGGCCCGTCATCGACCGGAGGTTCCCCCTTGCGGACGTGCGGGAGGCCCATCGTCACATGGAGTCGCGGGCGGGCTTCGGCAAGATCATCCTCGCCATGGGAGACGCGGCATGAGTACCGTGGAGATCCGGCGTCGCGAGGGATTCGCGGAGGTCGTTCTCTCGCGGCCGGATGTCCTGAACGCCCTCAACCTCGCGCTCGTTCGCGACCTCGGCCGGGCCCTCGACGAGCTCGCCGGCGACAGCGGCGTGCGCGCACTCATCCTGTCCGGCGCCGGCGACCGGGCCTTCATGGCGGGGGCCGACATCGGAGAACTCCTCGAACGCGGTCGAGCCGAGGCGCTGCAGGGCATCAACGCCACGCTCTTCCAGAAGGTCGAGGACTTCCCCTGGCCCGTGGTCGCCGCCATCCGCGGGTTTGCCCTGGGCGGGGGCTGCGAGCTCGCGCTCGCCTGCGATATCCGCATCGGAACGCCGTCGGCGCGGCTCGGCCAGCCCGAGCTCCGACTCGGCATCATCCCGGGGGCCGGCGCACCCCACCGCCTCACTCGGCTCGTGGGCCCGGGCCTCGCCCGGGAGATGATCTACACGGGACGGATCCTCGACGCCGAGGAGGCCCTGCGGATCGGCCTCCTCAACCGCATCGTCCCCGAGGACCGACTGCTCGACGAGGCGCGGAGCCTCGTCGCCTCCATGCTGGAGGCGGCGCCCGACGCCCTCCGCATCGCCAAGCTCGCCCTCAACGCGGCCGTGAACACCGTGGACCGCCGGGCGGCCCTCGTCGAGGTGCTCGGGCAGGCCGCCCTCTTCGAGACGGAGGAGAAGGCGCGGCGCATGCAGGCCTTCCTCGATCGCAAGAAGACGAAGGAAGCGGGCGGCCCGCGATGACCGGCGCGACCGACACGCGGCCCATCGACTTCCATGTCCACATCCAGCCCTGGGAGATGATGCACCCGCAGGCCCTGCGCACGATCCGGGAGGGCCGCGCCGACGCCGTGCGGATCGAAGCCATCCGCCGGGACCCGGCCGAGCTCGTGAAGCTCCTCGACGAAGAGGGCATCGCGCAGGTGGCGCTCATCAACTACGTCGCGCCGGAGATCATGGGGTTCGGGCCCGAGGTGAACGACTGGGTCGCCCGCTACCGCGACGGTGCCCCCGACCGTATCCTCGCCTTCGGCGGCATCCACCCCCCGGCCACCCGGGACGTCGCTTCGGAGATGGACCGCCTCATCGAGGACCTGCGGCTCGACGGCCTGAAGATCCACCCGCCCCACCAGGCCCTCCCGGCGGACGCCTACCGGACGGGCGTGTGTCCCTCCCTGGCGCTCGTCTACGCCCGGGCGGAGGAGGCGGGACTCCCCGTCATGTTCCACACGGGCACGTCCATCTTCCCGGGGGCGCGGAGCCGACTCGGCGATCCGCTCGTCCTCGATGACGTGGCCATCGACTTCCCGAACCTGACGATCATCCTCGCGCATGGCGGCCGGCCCTTCTGGATGGATCGGGCCTTCTTCCTTCTCCGGCGCCACGGCAACGTCTACATGGACATCTCGGGCATCCCACCCGCGTCCCTCCTCCGCTATTTCCCGCGGCTCCAGGAGGTGGCGGACAAGGTTCTCTTCGGAACCGACTGGCCTTCCCCCGGGGTGCGGAGCATCCGGGCCAACGTCGACCGCTTCCTCGAGCTTCCCCTGCCCGATGATGTCCGCTCGCGCGTGCTCTACGGCACGGCCCGCAGGATCCTCGACGAACGAAGGAGAACAACATGAGCAGCGTGAGCGGCACACCGGGCGCAACGCCGGGGGGCGTCGTCATCGAGCAGGTGGGCGTCATCGGCGCCGGGACGATGGGCTCCGGCATCGCCGAGGTCGCCGCCCTCGGCGGCTACATGGTGACGCTCTGCGACGTCTCCGAAGGGCTCCTCGAACGGGCCCTCGCCCGCATCGAGGAGAGCCTCGGCAAGGCGGCCGCGAAGGGCCGGATCTCCGAACAGGACGCCCAGGCGGCGCTCCTTCGCATCAGCACGGAGCCCCGCGTCGAGGCCGCGGCCGGCGAATGGGATCTCGCCATCGAGGCGGCCCCCGAGGACATGGGGATCAAGTTCGAGCTGTTCCGGACCCTCGACCGGCTCTGCCGCCCCACGGCGATCTTCGCCTCCAACACGTCCGGACTCTCCATCACGGAGATGGCCGCGGCCTGCGCCCGCCCGGGCCGCGTCGCCGGCATGCACTTCTTCAACCCCGTCCCCCGGATGAAGCTCGTGGAGATCGTGCGCGGCCTCGAGACGGATCCGGCCACCGTGGCGGCCGTGGACCACGCGGCGCGGACGATGGGCAAGGAGACCGTCATCATCAACGAGTCGCCGGGCTTCGTGACGAGCCGGATCAACGCGCTCATCGGCAACGAGGCGTTCCACATGCTCGAGGCGGGCGTGGCCACGGCCGAGGACATCGACCGGGCCGTGAAGCTCGGCCTCAATCACCCCATGGGCCCCTTCGAGATGATCGATATGGTGGGCCTCGACGTCCGCCTCGCCGTCCTCCGGAACCTCGCCGAGTCCCTCGGCGACCGCTACCGCCCATCGCCGCTCCTCGTCAAGTACGTGAAGGCCGGACGGCTCGGCCGCAAGGCGGGCCGCGGCGTCTACGCGTACGACGCCGCCGGCGACCGCCGCCCCTCGGTCTGATACACCAGCGCGCGCCAGGCCGCGGCACGGCCCTTGCTCCATCATCTCCGGACCGCCCGGACGTTTCCGGCGCGGCGTACCGTAACGAGTCGCGGCATCCTGTCTTGGATGCGGCGATCGATGGAGCAACTGCCACCATGTCAGTGTCCCGACCCTCTGTCGTCACATCAGTCCTTGGACTTCTTCTCCTGACGCCTCCGGTTGCCGCGGATTCTCCCGACGTCGCCTGGATCCAGGCAGCCCATCCCTACGCGGCAACGGCCTTCGTGTGGTCGCCGGACGGCACCCTTGTCGCCTCCGGGAGCAGTACGACGAAGATCTGGAATGCCGTCACGGGCGCCCTCGTACGGGAGCTCCCGTCCGTGGGGGCATCCCTCGCCTTCTCGCCCAATGGCCAGTTCCTCGCCACGGCCTACGGGACCGCCATTTCACTCTGGAACATCGCGACCGGAGCCCTCATCGAGACGATGGACGAGTTCAACAACGCGATCGTCACCCTCGCGTGGTCGCCAGACGGTCAGCTCATCGCCGCCGGCGACGAGTGGTCGAAGACGAAGATCCTGAGCGCGGTCACCTACGAGGTCGTCCGCGAGTTCAACGCCTACTCGGAGTCGGTCGCATTCTCCCCCAACGGCCAGTACCTCGCTGGGGGCGGGCAGAACGGCTTCGTCCGCATCTGGAACGTGACGACCGGGCAGATCGTCATCGCCCTCGGGTGGGGTGCCGCCCTCACGGACATTGCACTCGCCTTCTCGCCCGACGGTCAGGCCATCGTGGCCGGCGGAGGCAGCCTCACCGGCGGCAAGCTCAACTGGTGGCGCGTCTCGGACTGGACGCTCGTCCATCAGGTTCCGACGGCTCACACCGACAGCGTCACGTGCGTCGCCTTCTCGCCCGACGGCCAGACGCTCCTGACGGGCGGCAGGGAGGCCACCATGAAGGTCTGGCGTACGTCCGACCACGCGCTGCTCGCCACATGGGATCAGCAGACCGGCAGCACCTCATACTGGCCTTACAGCGGCCCCCGGCAGGCAGCCTTCGCACCGGACGGTCTCCGCTTCGGCTACGGCCTCGACAGCGGGTCCATCGTGGTGGCGCGCCGTGAATACTTCGGCGGCGACTACCAGCAGAACTCGATCCGCTGCCAGCAGAGTTGGAACGGCGCCCAGGGCACCGGAGCAGCGCCGGCCCATGCCGTGCTCACCGCGGGGCAGCCGCTCATCGGCGCGTTCGATGGCATGGGAACGGGATGGGAGGGCGTGCTCAGCACCGCCGCGTGCATCCCGCGGACGGCTCAGAACCCGGCTCTCGTCACCACCTCCCAGATCCTCAACCTCGACCTCGCGGCGCCATTCTTCTTCCTGAACGGCGCCCTCGCCGGCACCCCGGCGCTTCCCGCCATCACGCCCTTCCCCGGCCCCTTCTCCCTCCAGTTCACCGTGCCGTTCCCGATCTCATTCTCGTTTCAGCTCTTCATGGTCGACGCCGCGGCTGCCGGGGGCTTCACTCTCTCCCAGCCCTCGGAAATCACGGTCCTCTGAAAATGGCGCGGCGCGCCGCGGGGCGCCGGTTGCGCCGGGCGCCCGCCCCCCCCCATCCGGGGGGGGCCGGGGGTGACACGGAAATAACAGGAGGCGGGGCCCCGGAGGGAGACGCC
>CAYQRN010000012.1:0-3593 GCA_964419995.1 uncultured Planctomycetia bacterium | reverse complement strand
CGGTCCCTCTTACTTGGGCGGGGCGCGCGGGGGCCCCGGGTCCCCGCCCGCCGCCGCCCTGCAAGAGCGCGTGGCTCCGGCTTCTTCCGCGATCAGAACGTGACGCGGTCCACGTTCGAGACGCGCACGCCGAAGGGGCCGATGACCACGGCCACGGCATCGAACGTCTGGCCCGCCACCGCCGCGAACGCGCCGGGCGGCATCGTGAAGGCTGCGTTCGGGTAGTGCGCCGGGTTCGCCGACGGCGTGAAGTGGAAGAACCCGCCGGGCGCCGCCGGAATGGCCGCCGTGGCGAGCGTCAGGGCATCGATCGTGATGCCAACGTCGGGCCCGAGGCCCTTCGGCAGGGACGTCGTGGCGCTGAAAACCGTGTAGCCTTCCGTCCAGCCCGCCGGCAGGCCGGCGAGGGTCGCGGAGAAGTCGCCAAGACCCCCGCTCGTCGTGGCCGTGTCGAGGGTCATCCCGGTCATGTCGCGCCCGCTGGCGATGCCGCTGGCTACGAGAGCGTAGTCCACATCCATCGCCGGCGTTTCGACGTGCGCGTCCTCGTTGATCTCGGCAGCCGTCACCTCGACGACCCAGATGCCTGCGGCCGGGTTCTGAACGAACACGTGTTCCACCGTGTCGCGGTCGTTCGCCGTGCCGCCCGCGGTGCTCCAGTTGGACGCTGTGAGGCCGTTGTTGCCCCAGTATGCGGTGCCGTTCGGGGCCGTGACCCGGAGGTTCACGTCGTTGATCCGGTGCACGACGGCGTTGGCCGCCGCGGCCGGGTCGAGGTAGACCATCGTCGCCGCGAACTTCGGAGTTCCCGGCGCGACGTAGAAGTAGTAGGTCTTCGTCTGCAGCGCCGTGAGGACATCCCACTCGTTCACGACATGGGTCCGGTTGCGGAGGTCCCAGATGTCCTGGACGTTCGGGAAGCCCCACCCCTGGTTGTACCGCGTGATGGTCGCCTGGGTCATGGGGTACTGGCGCGCCATGTTGGTGAGGATCGCCTTCACGGTCGTCGAGTGCGGGCGGTTCTCGAAGCGCACCTGCCAGCCTCCGGGGATCATCGGATGGCCGAAGATGCCGTCCGTGTACATCTCGAGGGCCAGTCCCATGTGGCCGTTCACGATAGGGGTGGCGCCCGACGTCCCGCCGAAGGTGTTCGTGTACGACGTCGAGCCCGACGTCGTTCCGATGCCGTCGTAGTACGCGCAGAGATCGGGCTTGATGCGGCCGTCGGTGGCCGGCCCGATGCTCGCGCCGCTCCAGCGGTCATCGGTGGGATCCGTCGTTCCGTAGTGGTTGATCCCGCCCACCGAGAAGATGTTCTTCGCCCAGGCCTGCGGGCGCGAGGTCTGGTTCCCGGTGTTGCTCTGGCTCTGGCTCGTCGGCATGTCGAAGTCGAAGATGATGATGTCCATCTCGCGGGACCGGTCCGTGTAGATCGTGGTCTGCGAGTAGCCCCATGAGGCCGTCTGGAGCATGCAGCGGTAGATGTCGTTCGGATCCACGAGCTGCTGGGTGTAGGGATAGCGGTTGTTGTTGTTGTAGACCGCGTTGTAGTTCGTGTACATGCACTGGGCGTCGGGCAGGAGACCGCGGTAGAGCGGGTTGATGCCCTGGGAGTAGATCTCGCCGCAGGTGTTGGTGCCGTGACTCGAGGAGGTGCCGTTGATGTGCACGATGGGCGCCGACCGCCAGGCGTTGGCTCCGAACTCGACGTGGGACGAGTGGATGCCCTCGATGACGTGGCCGCGGATGCCCTTCCCCGTGTATCCCTCGGGCTTCTGGACCTCGAGGTAGTTGGCGCCGCCCTGGATCCGGGCGAGATCGATGTCGTAGCCGATCCCCGTGGAGCGGCTGATCGACATCACCGTGTCATGCCCGGCGATCGTCCGGAGCTGTTCGGGGGCGAGGAACGCCTCGACGATGTAGCCGCCGGCGGGAGCCGTGTGGACGGTTCCGCCCGCGGCTTCGACAGCGTTCGCGAGGAGAGCCTGATCCGCGCCGAAGCGCGTCAGGGTGCTGATGTCGTACTTCGCGGGCTCCGGCGGGAGGTCGTTGCCGAAGGCGCCGGCGAGGAGGGAGGGTTCGAGGCGGTACGCGGGGTGGAACGGGCCGACCCAGCGCACGAACGGGAGGGCACGGACGGCGTCGACGATGCCGGTGTCCATGCGAACGAGGAAGGACTGGTAGGGCAGGAACTGCGCCGGCTCCGCGCCGAGGCTCCGGAGGGCTCCGAGATAGGCCTCGAACGCCGGCGTCACGAACTGGACGATGTGGACGCGGGAGGCCGGCGGAGACATCCAGGCCTCGGGCACGGAGGGCTCGCCGGTGGCGGGATCGAACGTCGCGTAGTTGAGCATGATCGAGGTGCGCACCGGGGCCGGCGCGCTGAACGTGCGCCCGCCATCGAAGCTCGCCTCGAAGGTCCCGGCGCCCGCTGCGCCCCCGAGGCGCACGGTCGTCGTCGTTCCGGAAACGGAGAACTGGCGGGTCTTCCCGTCCAGGGCGGCGCGATTCTCAGGCGCGTCCTGGGCGGACAGAGATGCCGCGAGAACACCCAGCACGGCGAACAGGGCGGAACAGAGCTTCATCACTGACTCCTGGGGGTAGGGCGGGCTCGGTGGGTGACGGGGGTCAGTCTACCAGACCGCTCGCGGCGCCACGAAATCGCAGCCGCTTGTGCCCCTCAAGACAGGTCCGGGGGTTCTCGCAGCGCTCAAGTCCATGTCCGGACTTGTCTTGGGAGCCGGGCGCTTGTCGAGATCCCGGCGCCCCCCCCGCGTCCCCATCAGAGATCGATTCCAAGGCGCGCCGCCAGTTCCGAAACGGTGGCGGGCGCATGTCCGGCGTAGTGGTTGTTGGCGTAGGCGTAGATCGCGGGCACGCGATCGATGAAGGTTCGAATCAGGTCGGCCCACCGGTCGAGGCGGGCACCCTGGTCGATGACCACGCGGTCGAAGCGGTCCGTGAGCTGCTCGACGGCCTTCCGGTCGCCGATGAGCCGGGCGTAGACGAAATCCGTCGTCACGAGATCAAGCTTCGCGGCAAGGTCGGCGGGGTGGGGCATGTAGGCGAGATCGACGAGCACGAGGGCCACGCGATGCCGGCGCAGGAGATCGAGGAGAGGCGGTGCGATCCAGGCGCGGTTCCTCACCTCGACGCCATAGCGGAATCCGGGGGGCAGGATTCCGAGGAAGGCGTCCAACCGCTCGAGGAACGGCGCGGCGGTCGGGAACACCGTCCTGTTGAAATACGGGAACTGGAGGACGAGCGGGCCGCACTTCCCCGCGAGCCGCCCCATGACGTCGAGGAATCGCCGGGTGTCTTCGCCGACAGCATCGGGAACGAGCACGCGCGCCGGGTCCGGCGTCGCACTCTCGCCACCGTGCACGATGCTCCGGGGGAACTTGGCGGAGAGGATGAAACCCTCGGGCGTCTTCGACGCCCAGCCGTCCACCATGGTCCGACCGGGGATGCGGTAGTAGGTCACGTCCGCTTCGACGGTCCGGAAAACGCGGGCGTAGTGGCCGAGCCAGTCGCCGGGCGCCAGGCCCTCGGGGTAGAAGTCTCCCTCCCAGCCCTTCTCCGACCAGCTCGAT
>CAYQRN010000011.1:19970-39509 GCA_964419995.1 uncultured Planctomycetia bacterium | reverse complement strand
TCCATCCCGCGCAGCTCCACCTCGTGCGCGATCGCCGTTCCGTTGTAGTTGAACGTGTCCTCGAACTTGTAGACGGCCCCGGTCCCGGAGGTCGAATCCGACCCGTGGAAGGTGGTGACCCCGGCGTAGCGCGCCTTCGCGAAGCGGCCGATATTGAGATCCTCGCGGTACGAGAAGGCGTCGTTCCGCGTGTTGTACTCGATGAACCCGTTGTTTTTGGTCGCGGCGTCGAACGGGACAGAGAAGCGCGCGACCCCGTTCCAGTGCGTGGCCACCGCGGTCGTGGCGGCGGTCGACTGTTTCACGCGCGCGAACGTCGTGTCGATCCGCCCCTGCGAGAGGGGGGCCCGCTCGGTCAGCTTGATGTTGTTGTCCGTGATATGGATCGACCGGATCCCGTCCTCGGCCAGGAACAGGCACAGGTCGCCCATCGTCACCGCCGCGCCGGCGAGGCACCCGATGTCCGCCGTCAGGGCGTTCACCGACCAGTTGGCCGGGTCGGTGCTGTTGATCGTGACCTTGAAAATCCGGGTGGTTTTCAGGACCAGGAAATCGAAGTCCGTCCACGGGAGGAGGCCCACGATGTCGCCTCCCTCCCCCTGGCCGATCTTCAAGACCTTCGTCGTCCGGTTCCATCCGGTCGTCGGGTCCCCGTTCGTCCCGTAGTAGATGTGGTCCGATCCGCGAGTCGCCGAGTCGCTTCCGGCGTCGTTCGCCAGGAGCAGCCACCCCAACGCCCAGAGGCCGTATTTCGCTCGCGGGGGATCGGTATTCGTGTTCGCGAACGTCTCTGTGAGCGAGGACCCGTCCCAGTACCTGACGTTTTCCGAGTTCTGGTGAAAAAACGCCTTGAAGTTCGCGACCGTGATCCCGGTGTATTCGTCGGTGAGCCCGCTCTTGAAGCTGGTCCAGGACCCGGCGGAGGTCTTGTGCCAGAGCTTCCCGTTGGAGACCGCCAGCAGCTGCTCGACGTTCACGGACGCTGCGGATTTGAAGAACTCGAGGTTCCGTATGATCGCCGAATCCAGGCCGCTCCCGAGCGTCGAGAACCCCTTGGTTTTCTTGATGAGCCCGGCTTCGGTGAGGTCTCCGTTCAGCAGCTTGTAGACGCGCCCGCGACCGATTTTCGTGGTGACGTTTTCTTCCATCCCGCCGACATCGTTCTCGACGGTCTCGAAGACGGACGGGGTGTCCCGGACGTTCCCGAGGATCACCGCATCACCACCTGGACCTCCAGCGCCTCCCGACCGTGAACTGGCGGGAGAACTGGGGGGTCATCTTGAGCACGCGATCCCCCTGGCCGAGGATCTGTTTCTTCATGGAGATCAGGTTCGCGGTCATGCCGTTCGCCCAGTCCTCGGCCTTGCTGTTCTGACCCTGCTCACGGAAGGCGCGCGCGGTGGCTCCGGCCACGAGCGCCTCCGAGCAGTCGAATTCCGGCGTGTCGTCGGCGTTCACGAACCGGATGGGGCGGCGCTTCGTGATCCAGTACCAGGTCGTGGCCACGTCGGCGTACTTGTTGAAGAGGTACCGCTTGTAGCGGCTCGTGTACTCATGCGCCGCGATCCGGGCGATCACGGTAGTGCCGTTCTTGATCGAGACGATCCCGGCGGTGGTGGCGTCCTTCTGGCATTTGATGACCTTCGCGAAGGTCTGCGTGCTCGTGGCCTCCGTGGTCCCGTTCAAGGTGAGCTGCTCGTTCACCTCGACGCCGTTCGAGTCATGCCCCCAGATCCGGACCTTCTGGGTGATGTCGCTCGCGCTCGAGGAGACCGCCTTCAAGGCCGTGGCCGACGTGGGTTGGGCCGTGACCGGGTGCTCCCCGTCGTCGGCGTGCCAGGTGGGGATCCCGGTGTGGGCCGTATCCTCGAGACCGGAAATGAACCGGCGCACGAAAAGGGCGCTCTGCTCGAAGTCCGACCACATCGGCGTCCGGACGTTGTAGAGCGCCAGGATCTCCCCGGCGTGGTAGGGGAGCACCAGCGTATTCGCGGCGGCAGCGATCTGCTGGCTGTCCCTCTGAAGGAACTGCGGCCAGAGGAAGAACCGCCAGGCGTCCTCGTAGGCGTCGTCCAGCCACCGGCCGATCTTCGTGTCGTAGTCGCTGTTCCCGACGATCCCGACGTTGTCGCCGACGCGCGTCTTCATGACGCTCAAGGGCTCGTACATAGGCTCTCCGTGTCAGGCGAGGCGGAGAGAGGAGGGCGAGGGTCAGGCGGGGAACGCCAGGAGCGTCCCGGGAGGAGGATCGTCGCGTTTCCGCTCAGGCTGGACCGCAGGCGAATCCGTGAAATCCATCTCGCCGTTGAAGTAGTTCGAGAGGACGCGCAGGGCGGCCTTCTTCGTGGCCCGCTCTTCGGTGTCGAGATCTCCGCCGGCGCGCGGGGTGTCTCCGGAGAGGACCGGGCTGTTGGTGAGTCCGGACTCCTTGGCCCCGGCCCATTGGACAAAGCTCATCGCTGCGGCGACGCGGGCCGGGATGAAGACGAACGCCGGGGGATCCTGGACCGGAACCTGGTTCATCATCCTCGTTTCTGGAGTATGACCTGCATGTTGGCGCTCTGCAAGCACCTGAAATCGGCGTTCCTCCTAGATAAGACGACGTTGAAACCGTACCCGCGCGCGTGCTCGCAGAAGGTCTCCATGCGCCACATGAGGCGGTTCTCCCACGGGACCAGGTGGATGAAGTGGTTCGGCCCCTTGATCGACAGGAACTGGGTATCCGGCATGTCGAGATAAATCAAACCGCCGTGCTCGAGCATCTTCCACCACTCGTAGAATTGCGCTTTCCAGTCGATGCGCGCCTGGAACGCGTGCTCGGCCCAGATCAGGTCATAGGGCGGGAGAGATTCCCGTCGCATCCCGAGCCCGAAGACGATCCACCCGCGTTCCTTGGCGAGCTGTAGACCGTGGGGCCATTTCTGGCCGATCCCCAGGAGCTTGCGGCCGATCACGATCTCCTCGATCACTGGCAGGTAGGTCTGGTAGGGGTGCAGCAGCTTCGGAGCGAGCTTCTCGGCCTCGATGTCCATCTCCGGCTTGGCGTTCTTCTCGCGGGCTTTGACCTCATCCTGGCCGCGAACCGAGAAGAGCGCCCCGCAGGCGCAGTTGAGCCACACCCATCCGCCGCCGGCCGGGAGCGGACGGACGAACGACCGCTGGACCACCTCGTCGCAGACCGGGCAGAAATGGAGCTGCTCGTCGATCACCTTCCGGACGAGCTTGTCGTCGACGATCTCAAGCACAGCGCCTCCAGATGAACACGAAAAGACGCCGAAGGATCCTCATGCTGTGAGCGCCTCCTCGATCCGCTGGACCACGCGCGCCGGCGGAATCCCCGCTCCCATGCACCACGGGTACGGGGACTTCTCGCCGTTCTCGTCCTCCACCTGGAAGATGGAACACTGGGACATCGGGTCCGTGACGAGCCTGGAGCACGGGGAGCACTCGCAGAGCTCCGGGTCCGCGTAGATCGAGAAGTCGTTGAGGAAGTGCTTCGTGATCTGCTCGCGCGTGTGGTGCCCGACGATCCCGACCTTCGGGACATCGAAGCAACCGGAGGCGTGGAGCATCCCGGTGTCAGGCCCCACGTAGAGCGCCGAGCGCGCCAGGAGCGCCACGGACTGCCGGAAGGAGCACTTGGCCGACATCTCGATCATGCGCGGGTGACCGTTCTCCGCGAGGCGCCCCTCGTTGTCCCCGACCGAGAGCAGGACGAATTTTTTTCCCTTCCGGTCGATCCAATCGAGCATCGTCCGGTACAGGTAGGGGTAGGTCTTATTCAGGCTCGACCCCGTGAAACACACCACGATCACGCGCCTGTCTGTCAGGTTGTGCGCCACGAAAAACCGCTCGGCCCAATCCTGCTCGTCCTGCGTGAGGAAGATCTCCGGGCGCAATCTCTCCGGGTCGACCCCGCCGAACTGCCTCCAACCCTCGACGACCTCCTGGCCGGTAAACCCCGGCGGGCGCAGGCCCATATAGGCGAACGCGTCCTCGTAGAAATTGACGTTGTGCTTGGCGAGGCGCTCCGGTTTCGGCCAGACGTAGGAGGGGTCCGTGATCGAGACGGCGATCCGATGCTCGAGGGATCCGGAAAAATCCCATGCCTGGTCGGCCCCGTGCTTCTCCTTGAGCGCCGCCAAGTGCTCCTTGAATTTCGGCCCAGGGACCTCCGCAGTCTGCGGGATGAACGTCACGTGCGGGTTCCCGAGCAGGATCTCTTCGGCCTGCTTCGTGCCGTTCAGAAGGACCTCATGCCCCTGTCCGTGGAGCCACCGCAGGAGCGGCGTCATCACCAGCATGTCCCCGTAGGCCCCGAAGCGGAGGATAAGGATCCTCACCGCGTGAATTCCTTGAGACGGCGCGCCCCGACCTGCGCGCGCCTCGCTCGCTCGCGATCCGCGAGGATTTGCTCTTCTGTTTTCTCTGGCTGCGGTTCGAGTGAGATCTTGCGCACCCGCGAGTCCCCGTGCCAGAGCTCCAGCGCCTCGAAGCCTGCGTCGTGATCCCGGATGGACCGCGCGAAAACGATCGCCTCCTCGTCGGTCGCGACCCTGAAATCGTCCGGGCTCCGCGGGAAGTTGTACCGGATCCGGTAGAACTTGAGCTGGATCCTCACCCGCTATCGCGTCTTGACGGAGTTCGGGACGCCGGTGATCCGACCCTGGCGCCGCGTGATGAACCCTTTCTTGATGGCCTGCGGGGCCGCGTGCTTCCCCAGGTAGCCGGTCTTCCGATACCTCTGGGCCTTGGGCTCGCCAGCGGTGGGCGTCCGGCTCTCCATGAGGGTCTTCTGGTTCGTGGTCTTCGTGGGGATCGCCTTTGGAATCGCCGACTGCGGAACCTTCGCCTTGATCGCCATCCTAGTACCCTCCCGCGGCCGCGCGCCGCCGCTTCATTTTTCGCTTCCTGGTGTTGTGCCCCTCATGCAGGAACCGGTCCTGCTTGAAGTGCCCCAGGTAGCCGAATCTCTTCCCCTTGGCCGAGAACCCCATTCCCTTTTTCATGATGTTGAAAATATCTCAACGAATTGTACGTCGCAATGATTTCCTGCGCCACCTTCTCGGGCGGCAGCTCCGCGACGCAGACCGGGAACCGCATCTTGTTGGGCGTCCTCTCGGAGAGGGGGCAGTGCTCGAGCGAATCGTGGATCTGGTGGCACGGGTGGCAGGGTGCCTCGGGGACGATCTGGACGGTGTTTCGCCAGTACCGTCCGATATTCTCCGCCGAGGAGTGCGAGAGGAGCAGGATCTTCCGCATGGGTTCCGCCGCCACGCAGTGGGCGAGCCCCGTCTCCGGCGTCACGACCAGGTCCATCGTCTGGAGCATCGCCGCCGACTCGCGGATCGAGAGAAGCCCCGCCTTGTTCCGGACGCGGTTCCCCTGCCATTCGAACATCCTGTATTCCTGGCCCCCGAAGGTATAGACCCGCGCCTCCGGACATTGCTCAAGAACCTGCTGGGCGCACTTGGCGGCCCACGGCCAGACCTTGTGGGTCGCGCTCCCTCCGATGACCCATCCGATGAGGAATTTCCCCTTGTGGCTCTCTCGCGCAAGGCTCGTGATCCACTTCTCGTGCGGGGTGGGGTAGAACACCGGGCATTTTTCCTCGTCGGTCACGTCCAAGGGCGGCAGGCCGGACACTGCCAGGCACTCATTCGCGCTTTCGATCACCGCGTCCACGTAGTCCCCCTTGCAGATCGCGCGGCGTTGCTCGGGCGGCAGGAAAAATTCCTGGTCGAACCCCTCCTTGAAGATCATCTTCTTTTCGATCGTCATCGACATGAGGAGATGCGCGTCGAACTCACGCGACAGGCGTCCCCACATCTCGACGAGGTCACGGTTCGCGGGCCCTTCGTTCGGGTGGGCCCAGAACCGGTCGATATGCGGATTGTGCTTCAGGATCTCGAGCGCCTTGTCCGACCCGAAATAGGTCACGTGGTACCCGGCGCGCTTCAAGGCCGGCAGGATCGTCGACACGATCATGTGGTCGCCGTACCCGCCGTACCGGGTGATGACGACCCGCTTCGGAGGCTTCGGACTGATCCCCATGAGCCCGCCGGGGAGCCCGCCGGCCTTTTTCAAGACCAGCTCGAAGGAGTACTCGTCGTTCTCGTCGTGCACCTCGTTCACGACCACCACGAACGACGCGAAAGCCGACATCATCTGGAGGATGCTTTCGGGCGTCAGGAGGTGCCCCGCGCCGGGCCCGACCTCCCGATAGAGATCCTTGTGGGGGAGGTACAGGATCAGATGTCCCCCCGGCTTCACGAGCCGCCACCACCGCGACAGGACCACCTGAACGTCCTGCGCGTGCTCCAGGAGATGGCTCGAGTAGACGAAATCGAAATAATCCGCTTGGAACGGCTCCCCGAAGAGCTCCGCGAAGCAGTCCATCCGCATCTCGACGGCGCCGTCGATCCCGATCCCGATGGCGCCCGGGAATATCTTTTCCGGGCCGGGGCCCAGGTCGATCCCGGTCCCCGTGCAGAACTGGATCACCCGATGGCGGCACTTCCTGGTTTCGCTGACGCTGGGGGAGCCGTTCCAGACCATCGAACCTCCGCGGTTGAGAAGGATCCGGCGGGGGGCCGCGCCCCCGGGCTGCCGATCGGACTTATCGGCCCCCCGCCTTCACCAGCTTCCTGCTAGACGAACCGATCGCGCACGAACGCAACCACGGTCGCCGTTCCCGTCGCCTCCGAGACCATGTTCTCGACGCTGATGCGGCCGCCGCTGGACATCGCGGAAGCGGCCACGGTCGAGAGGTCTCCGGAGTCGATCACGGCGCCGGCGGCGTTCGTGCCGAGCGTGATGAGCCCAACGCTCGCCGTTCCGACCTTGACGCGGAAACCGTGCGTCGCGCCGGTGCCGGCCACGAGGACCACCCCGTGGACGCGCACGAGCATCGCATTCCGATCCACGGTGGCCTGCGCGCGCAGGGTGTCAGCCGCGCCGTTCACCGACGGAACGCCCAGACCGACCGGCCGGACGATCCCGAACTTCGGATCCGAGTAACTGTCTCCCATGTTTTCTCCTTGCTCCTTTCTGCCCGGCGACTAACCGGACGTGACCCAGATGATCCGCTGCTCGGAATCGGTGGCGTACGCCCACGGCCGGGTCCACCCGCCCGTGAAGAACCAGCCGATCCCGCGGTCACGGCCGTAGTCCTGCGGCATCTTCTCGCGGATCTCCTCCGCCTCGGCCACCGCCTCGTACAGGGAATCCCCCCCGAGGAGGAGCGCCTCGCCCTTGTTGGAGGAGGCCCCCTTCACGTTCGAGAGGAAGTTCGTCTCCTCCACGATGCGGCACCCGTAGATGCGCCCGACCTCGCCGTTCAGGGGCTTCAAGAACCGCCCCGTGGCGAACTCCTCGGCCGTCATCGCGGCGTACTGCCCGACCGACTCGACCGAGTCCTTGAGCCCGCGGACCGAGTTCACCGAGCCGATCAGGACGTAGTTCCCCCGCTCGTCGTAGGGCGGAACGTTCAGGCGCTTGGCGTAGTCCACGATGTCCTTCAGGTTCGGCACGGAGATGTTCACCGACGCGGTGTTCGTCGCCGTCCCGTTCGTGTAGAACGTGGTCGTGTTCGTCGCCTGGCAGACCGCCACGAGCTCCGTGCCCGTCGCGATCGCGCCGACCTGCTTGTCGAGTTCCTTCACCATGTCGTTGGTGAGGGCCCGGTCCAGGGCCGCGGGGACGTCGTACTCCGCGACCATGTCCAGGAACCGCGTGTAGTCGATCGAGATCCCGTACTCGGCGATCGTGCAGCTCGCCTGGTTGTACGTGACGCCCTCGGTCGGCACCGTCGCGGTCTCGGAGAGCTTCCGGCTCACCGAGCTCGACAGGTTCATCTGCTTGTCGAGGAGCACGGTCGTTCCCTTCCGCGCCCCCCACTTCTCCTTGACCGTCACGAACTGCCGGAGCACCGACTTCGTCTGCGCCGAATGTCGGAGCATCTTGGTCAGCTTGGAGGTGGCAAGGAGTCCACCCCTCGAGTTGACCGCAAAAATCTGACTGGCCATCTAAGGTCTCCTTTCGTTTAGCGTTTGCCCCCCTGGGTCTCCATCTGGGCGCGTCGCCGCTCCCGGATGTAGTCCTTGGGGTCCTGCGGGGCGTCCTGCGGCTTGACCGTGACGAGGGAGCTCTTCTGGATCCCCGCCTCGGTGCGCGTCGATGCGCGCAGCCTCTCCGCCTCACGCTCCGCTTTGGTTTTGGCGATCTTGGCCTTGTTGAGCTGGCCCCGCTGCGATCGCAGGATCACCCGCTCGAAGGCCACCAGCGGCAGGTCCGGGTTGTCCTTCCAGCCAGCTTTCGTCCGGAGGTCGTTGAAAACCTCCTGGATCTGCTTGACGATCTGGTCCCCGGCCTTGACGACGTAATGCCCCTCGTCGTCCCGCTTGAACTTCCCGTCCTCCCCGCGCTCGAACACCACGTCCCCGTACTTGGAGTACGCCTCCTTGAGCGACTTGTCCCACGACTCCGCCAAGGTCCGGGTCGACTCCTTCTCCTTCTCGCGCTTGGTATCCCTGCGCGCGAGAAGCTCGGCGTCTACCCGCTCGACGATCTCGGCGTTCTCGCGGACGAGTGCAGCGCGTTCCGCCGGCGTCAGGTCTTCGAGCTTCGCGTTCTCCGCGATCCCGAGCTTCTGCCGGTTGTAGTGCAGCTGTGAGGCGAGGATCCGAGTCTCGTGGAGCGTCCGATCCGACGCCTTCTGGTACGGGTCGGCCGGTTCCGCATCAGGTTCCTTGTCCTGGGCGTCCTTCTTGGCGGCGGTCAGCTTGTCGATGCGCTCTTGCATCGCGCGGATCGCCTTCTCGGACTTGTCCCTGGACTCGGTGAGCTCACGCTCCAGGCGCGAGACCTTCTCATCGGGCGTTTCGGGCTTCTCCTCCTCGGGCTCGGTGGCCTCCTCTGCCTCGGGCTCCTCCACGCCTTCGGATGAGATATTTCGATCATCCGTGGCGTGAGTTTCCTCCTTGGCTTCGGACTCCTCGTCCTCTGCCTTCCCCTCGGGGGCAGGCTCCGCCTCGGTGAGGAACCCCGCCTCGCGGAGGATCGTCTCCCCCTCGGCGGCGCGGTTCTCTCGCTCCGCCTGATCGCGCTCGTGGCGCTCGTACAGGAGATCGCGAGCCGATTTCGGCGCCTCTACCACACCCTGTTTCTCTGCACCCATGCGCGCACCCTCCGTTTCAGCGGCTGAGCCCATCGGGAATCTGTCCCCGAAGCGGACAGGACGCGGTTCATCGGGCAAGGCCCCGAAGTGCCGGCAGTTTTCTCCCGCATGCCAAGGCGGTCGCGTCCGGTTTTTAGAGGGTGAGGGGTGAGCGGTGAGTGACTACCTGGCGCCGGCCATCATCTTGCGCTTGGCCGACGCGATCTCTTCTTTTACGTAGCGGATCTCTTTCGAATACCGGTAGGGATCCACCCGGGCGGCCCCGGAGTCGTAGTCCGACTCCATCTGCCTGACGTGCTCGCCGTAGACGAACACCGTCACGAGGTCGCCGCGGTTGCGGCCCTCCTCGATCCGGAGCTCCTCGTGCTTCACGCCTTGGAGATTCAGGTACGCCACGAGCCCGATGTCGCGAACTTCGATCTCATTGGCCATTGCCACCTCCGGTATTCTTGAACGCGGACAGCCCCATTTCAACCTCTTTCTCGCCGAGGTCCATGATTCTTGAATTTTTCTCAACACCTGTGGCCTGCTTGCGGCGCGCCTCGTCCTGGGCGAGCCGGGCCTTGGCCTCGATCTCGAGCATCTCCGATAGGCGCGGCAGGAAGTACAGCATCTGAGCCATCCCCTGGAAATACCGGAAGTGCTCGGCGTCGGCCGCGTTGCGCCAGCGCCGGTCGAGGACGAGCCCGGCGAACTCCATCATCACCTGGAACCCCTTCGACTGGACCGTGTTCCGGACGTGCGTCGACGCCTCGAGGATTTCGGCCGTCGACCGTTCAGACAGCGACTCGCGGAACCGGCGATCCCACTGGGGGGCCACCGGCTCCGGCGATCTGGAGGACGGGCGGCGTTCCAGGAGGGACCGCAGGCGCGACAGAAGGTTGAGCATTCGAGACTCCTGCCGGGACGAGGCCCGGCTGTTGAGGGGGCGGGGGCGGCAGGATGCGGTCCAGGTTCTGGATGCCGCTTGCCGCCATGTCCGAAAGAGCAATCTGCCTGAAATCGACGAGCACGCCGAGCTGGTTGTACTGGACGGCCTTCCCGAGGATCATTCCCCACTTCGCGGCCTCGGCCTGCTTGTTGGCGTTGGCCAGGGTCCCGTGCGCGCGGATCCGCAGGCGCAGGTCCTCGACATCCTTCCGGCGGACGACAGCCTCTGCCACCGTTCCGTCGGCCCGCTGGAAGCGGAACCGCTCCTCGTCGTCCATGTTCTCGTAGATCTCGATGATCGTGAGCCACAGGACATCCCCAACGGCGTCCTGGAACTTCTCGATGTCAAGCGAGCCGATCCGCGAGGCGAGCGCGTTCACGGTCTGGAGCTCGTACTTCGTGCGCGGGTCGTTCGAGCTTCCGGTCCGTTGCAAGCTGTTCTGCTGCTGGCCCAGGAGCAGCTCCGCGCGCCCGAGGATGTCCTGCGCGGCGAACTGGTTCTCTCGCTGGTTCGAGGCGGGCTTCATGAACTCGAGCGTCGCGCCGACCTTCCCGGGCAAGAGGAGCCCAGGCTGGAGCTGGAGCGCCCCGGACTGTTGGACCTCGAGGTTGTTGGAGTCGTAGACCCCGACAGGGAGGTACGACATGAGCAGGCTCTCAAGGCTCATGTTCGTGAGCGTGTTGATGTAGACCTGCGTGTCCCGAAGCATGTCCAAGGGCGAGAGCGCCGTCGAGGTCTTCCCCTCGATATTCTCGAACTCGAATTCCTTGAGCGGCCACTGGGCGCGGTTCAGGTAGAAGGACCGCGCAAAGACGGGGGCACCCGCCGCGGGGAACAGTGTGAAGACTGCCTTCCGCTCCTCGGTCTCCTCGGGGTTCGGCGAGTAGTACCGGTAGACCTCCCAGGTCTCGATCATCCGGTCGTCGCCACTCTGCGGGTGCTGGGACGATTCCAGGATCCCGGCGTTGGCGAGCGCCTCCTGCTCCAGGAAATCGTCCATGTCGTTCCGGTAGGTCGCATGCGACTCGAGGTGTTCGAGCTTACCGAGGACCGCCGGGTCGTACGTCGGGTGCTGGCCGCGCGTCTTCGCCCGGATGTCCCCCAGCGACTGCCAGAACCGGTGGATCACCAGGCGGTGCTGCTGGATGTCCGAGGGGCCGGTCATGTCCCGGAGTACGTGCTCGCCCGGGATCACCTGCCAGACGGGCGTGTCGTAGGTCTTCACGCGCCGGCGGAAGACGATCTTGCGCTTCCCGGCGCGCAGCTGCTTGATCGCCTTCTCGATTTCCTTCGCGTCGTCCTTGTCCTCGGGGTCGAACTCGTAGCGCGCGGCCATTTCCTCGGCGATGGCGCCGCTCGTCATCGCGCGAAGGGTCGCCTCCTCGAACGGGTCCATCTCGTCCAGGTCGAGGACCGTGTCGCGCCAGTCCCACTCCTTGCGGTAGGTGACCTTCACGAAACACCCGCGGCGCGAGAGCATCGTCTGGGCCGCTAGGCGCAGCTCGCGCCGGCCGTTCATGACGCCCGTGATCTTCGATTCCAGGAACTGCTCCCACATCCGCGCCGTCTCGATATCCAGGGAGTCGTCCTGCGGATCGATATTCGCGACCGGCCGGATCGAGATCACCTCGTTGTACTGGGCGAGGAGCATCCGGAAGAACCGCCACATGTCCGTCATGCCGAGGTTCGGCGCGTCCGGCCACGGGAAGTCGCGCTCCGCCAGGCGGCCCAGCATCAGGTTGACGTTTTCGGCCTGCTCGTCGAGCCATGTCTGCCGCGAGATGTAGATCTGGCGGCCGGCCTGGAGGATGTCGTGGATTAGGTTCGAGCGGTCCTCTTCGCTTTTGAATTGAATGGCGAGATCGTGGTCTGTATCGATCTCGAGCTGGGTGACGTCTGATTTCGCTTCGTCGCTCAAACCGCCCCCCGAGACAGGAACTTCACCGGCTGCGGTAAGTGGCGAGGGGGAGAGGCGAGTGGCGCGTCTTTCCACCCCCAGGCTGCGAGCGCGATCGAAAAAACGCAATCGTCGTGCTCGCCCTCTGGGGCACCGTGCGTCAGGTTCTTACTCTCCGTCAAACTGTACTCGTACGCAGCGAGTTCGTCAATCGCGGCCGGAAAAACATTTGGAGACAGGATCGAGATTCGCTTCCGCTCGAACTGGATGATGAGATTTTCGATAAGAGCCCATCGCGCGCCGTTCCGTCCGGATGTGAAGCAATACTTCTGGACGTTGATTCCTGACTTCTCGCAGTCGCCGGCGATCACGTCCCCGACCGACCCGTGCGTGGCGTCGACCCAGAACTCGGGGCGCCCCTGGTCCGTGGTCCATTTCAGGGAGAGTTCCAGCATCCGCAGCTTCTGGACCTCCCAGTGCGTGTCCTTGAACCGCTCCATGTAGACAACGCGGCGCTCCCGGTCCATGACGGTGAACACGGTGAAGTCGAGGTAGCGCCCGAGGTCCACGCCGATCCGGTAGAACTTCGACCGGACGGGCTGCTCGAATGCCGTGACCGTCGCGCACTCGACGATGTTCCGGAACACGGCCGCCTCGACGTTGTCGGTGATCTTGCCCGTGACGCGCACGCGGAAGAAATCCGACTCCTCGCCGTAGTCCTCGGCCCACTGCTGGATCTGGGTCTTATTAGTGCCCTCGACCTCACGCGCATCGATCTCCTGCGGGTCCCCCCAGCGATGCTTGAGGGATCGGAAGCACTCCCGGAAGCGTCCAGTCCTGCGGGTAGGGTTTCCGAAGACGAACCAGAGGATTTCCGTCTCCTCGTCCGTGAGCGCCCCCTCGGATACCTGCCAGATGAGATCTGGGATCGCGGACGCCTCGTCGAAAATCAGAATGATCCGCTTGCCCTTGTTGTGGAGCCCAGCGAACGCCTCGGTGTTCTCAAGGCTCCACGGGATGATGTCGATCCGCCAGGTCTTCTTGTGGCCCGGATCGTTCGAATAGAACGCAGTCGCCGCGCAGGTGAACCAGTCGTGGTCGATCGCTAGGCGGTGCCATTTCTCGAGCTCCGGCCAGGTCTTCGTCAGGAGCTGGTTCTCGGTGTTCGCGGTTACGATCCCGCGCGTGTCGACCTTCGTGGCCATCGCCCATTTGATGAGCCACGCGACGAGCGCGCTCTTTCCGATCCCGTGCCCTGACGAGATCGCCTCCTGGATCACCTGGGCGGCGGTGATCTTCCCTGCACGCAGTCGCTCGCCGAGGCGTTTCAGGAACCGACGTTGCCAGCGGCGGGGGCCGGTCGAGTTTTTTAGTTCGCTATGGCCCCATGGAAAGATGAACTTGACATAGCCAAGCGGGTCATGCTTGTACTTTGGGAGCCGGATGGCCAGCTCCTGGCGTTCAGCTGGGGTCGGCATCCTTCGCTTGGGCGCGCTCGTCTGCGAGGCGGAGCATTTCCGCGAACCCCTCTGTCGGCTCAACCTGGACGCGAGCGGTATCCCTGTATTTCGACGGCGCCGCTCCCTTTAACAGGAAAATCAGGAGCGTGTCTGAGTAGTCCCGGACCGTCCCCACCTGCTCGCCACCCTGGTAGACCGGCCGGTTGACGCCTTCCACCGCGCGCCGGCGGGCCTCGGCTTCGAGCGTCTCGACGGCCTCCTCGCGGGCCAACTCGAACGTCTTCGCATAATCCGGGTCGTCCTTCAACCAGGCGTAGTGCGTGTCCCGGCTGATCCCGGCTTTCTTAGCGGCCTGCTTGATGTTCCCGAGCTCTCCGTAGGCCGCCAGGAACGCGGCGCGTGAATCCTCGGTCTTCCTAGGACCAGCCACTTTGGAAGTGTACGCCGTGATCGAAAAATCTCAACGTCTCTTTTTTAGGTGTCGGATATGTCGGAACGATTTGGAATGGTTGGAACCCTGGAATAGTTTTTCCTGAAAGTCCTCTCGTGAGAAAAGAAGTTAAGAAAGTTCCAGGAAAAAGTGTTCCACCATTCCAAGTATTCCAACGTCCATAAGTCATTCATGTTAAAAGGCTATCTCTTCTTTTTGTCCTACGAGAACGATCCCGCGATACCACATTCCGTTGCTCTGTTCGCGCTTGAACCCCTTCTCGACCAGCTTCCGCCCGAACCTCGTTTGTGTCAGCTGGAACTCCCCCGTGTCCTTGCACCACTCCTTGTAAGCCTCGTAGAGGTCATGCGCGCGCACGCGTCCGGCGTCGCCGGGCAGGAGGGTGCATTTCTCGGCCAGGAACCCCGCCAGGGCGTCCATCTCGTTCCGATACTCCTCCGTTGCATCCGAAACCTCCTTCGGGAGCCCGAGGCCGTGTTTCTGCCAGTCCAGGCACCCGCGCACCGCCCAGGCGAGGATCCCAGGGGCCTCCGCCTGAAGTTTTTCGGGGAGGCTCCGATCGCGCTCCTCAGGAGGGATCGTCACCTCGAACGGGATCAAGCGGATCCGGCGCCAGATCGCGTAATCGGTCCCGCGGATCACGGGCTTATGGTTCGTGCCGATGAAGAGCTTATGGGATGGGTGGAACTCGAACGGCTCCTCGTATTTCCGGCAGGCCGTGATTTTGTCGTCGCCGGTTAGCTGCTTCACCAGGCCCTCAGAAAAGCGCATATTCTCGTCCGACTCGACGGCCGCCACGAATCGTGCTCGGTGCAGGCGCGCGATGTCCGGGGTATTCGCCGACCCGTCCCGGTTTTTCTTGATCGCTAGGGAGTCCATCGACATCTGCGTCGCGTAGTCGCCCATGACATGCCGCACCGTCTCGAGGAAGGTCGATTTCCCGTTCGCGCCTGAACCGTGCAGGAAAAACAGGCACTGCTCGCGCGTCTCGGCCGTGAGGCTGTACCCGATCGCCCGATGCAGGAATGTCAGGAGGTGCTCGTTCCCGCCAAGGATCCGCGCCAGGAAGGCGTCCCAGGTGGGGCATTTCGCGTCAGGGTCGTACGGAACACCGGCGCACCTCGTGATGAAGTCCTCTCGGCGGGGGGGCACAAGCTTTCCAGTCTGGAGGTCCAGCGTGCCGTTCTTGACGCCCATCAGCCACCGGCGAGTGTCAAGCGTCGACTCCAGGACCGGGATCGGCAGCTCCGATTCGGCGAGCTTGAGCATCGAGGTGATCCGCCCGGCCGCCTCCGATTTCAAGGCATGCCGGATCAGCTCCTCGCGCAGCTTGAAGTCGGACGCGAGCACCGCCTCTTGGATGATCGCGTTGATTGTTTCCTTGGCGAGACGGTGCGCCTCGCCGTTCTCGTCCCTGGCCCAGAGGAGGCCGTTCCAGACGAGCCACCGGTCCCAGCTGTAGCAGTAGCGGACCTTGTCGCCGTGGCGCGCCACGAATCGGCGGGCGTTCCCGAGGTCCGTGCAGTTGATCGTCTGGTCGGGTTCTTTGACCTCCGAAATAGGGGGGCGATGGCCGAAGACGAATACCCTGGGTTTCGCCCAGGCGTAAAACTGTTCCCACGTCCAGCCGCCGGCGACAGCGTCCGCAAGGTCCCACCCGGCAGGTTGCCCCTGGACGTCCAGGATCTTGAATTCCTTCGTGCCGCGGTGGATCTTGTCGGCGATCCTGTGGATCACGGCGATCCCGGGATCGTCCGCGTCAGGACACGCAAGGACGTGTTTATCACGCAGGGGAGAGAAATCAGCCTTCCCGGCGCCAGGAGCCCCGCCGGGCCAGGTCACAACGACGTAACGATCGCCCACCAGTTTCCGCGCGGCGTCGCAGGCTTTCTCGCCCTCGACGAGTAGGACAGGCGCGTCTGGGCGAGCCGCAAGAAGCTCCAGACCGTAGAGAGGCCGAGGGGCTGGAAAGGCTTTCGTCACCCAGCGACCAGTCGTCTGCGACCAGGACCACGGGAGCACCTGTTTCCCTTCGCGGGACTCGTAGCGCGCCACGTAGAATTTCGGGGATCCATCTGGATTCCGGTAGCACCAGCTCATGGACGGCCGCCCGAGCGTGAAATGGGCCATCTCCGGCACGGGGGCGCCTGCTGGCGGATCGACGATCACGTGGTCGATCTTCTTGGTGGGGGTTGGCGCACTGGACGGAATCGCAAATTCCTCGGCAAGTCTCTTCGCCGCCTCGCCCTGGGAAACACCCTCGATCGCCGCGTACAGGCTGGTCAGGTCGCCGCCCTTCTCGTTCGAGGCGAAGTCGGCCCACTTGCCGGTCTGGATGTTGACCTTGAGGGAGTCGCCTGGATCCCCGCGGAGGTTCCCGCAGCTGTATTCCTGCCCGCGAAGAGTGCCACCGGGGAGCCACCGCGGCAGGAGCTCGCCGGCGCGCGACAGCAGGACCCGGGCGAGCGCGTCGAAGTCGGGCATGGTTACCGAGCGGAATAAAACAGGGGAGCGCCGACGGGACCCTCGCGAGGTTGATCGCCGACGCCCCCCTGAACAGGAACGGGACTCCCCGCCCTGTTTTTAATTCGATTTCGTGTCATTGCGATGGTCCTGGAGAAGGAGAACAGCTTCCTGCACCGACCGCGCTACGACGGCAATGCCGCCGGATTCCTTGACGATTTCAAGGAACTGCTTCTGATTCGGCTGGACGCGCCCGTCCTCGGCCTTCACCTCGACGGCCACGAATACGGCCAGGTGGCGACCGACCATGTCCTGCGTGACCTGGACGGGTTTCCAGCCGATGAGATCCGAGGACCCGGCGCAGAGGCCCGCGTGAAGCGCCCTGGCGTTGTGAATGACCACGTCTCCGGGACAGAGCGCGACGGTGGTTGGGTGTTTTATGTGGATCGTCTCGCCGGCCCAGCCGGTCCCCACGTTATTGCGGAACAGACGCGCGCCGACGATGGATAGGGCGACATGGATGCGGCGCATGAGGTTGGTTTCAGACATCAGGCGACCCTCCCAGCCGGCTTCCTGTTCCGCCGCGCGTGCATCACGTGCTGCGCCCACAGCAGCGGGTGCTTGTATCCGCGCGACTTCCCGATTTTGATTAGATCGTCCAGCGTCTGGGCGCGAGCCTGCTCACGGTGCCGGTCTCGGCGGATCTGGGCGACGTCCACCTCAGACAGCTCCCCCTCGACCTGCTCGACCTCGCGGTCCTTGATCTCGAAAGCAGTCCCGCAGAATTTACACGTGCGCTGGGCGATGAACTGGGCCGCGAAACACTTCGGGCAGATCCGCACGCATGGGGTCGGATCCTCCTCGCGACGTTTCTTTAGGTCCCGGCCATGGATCGACCACTCGTGCGGCTCGTCCGGCAGGCCGTGACGCTCGCAGTTTCCGACATGGTCCAGGATCAGCGCCTCGGTTTTTCCAGGTGACGGCCGGAGGGCCCGCCCGACCTGCTGCAGATAGAGCGCCTTCGACTGGGTCGGCCGGAGGAGGATCGCCACCTCGAGAGCCGGCAGGTCGAACCCCTCCCCGAACAGTTCCACGTTCGTCAGGACGCGCACCTGCCCGGCCTGGAACGCCGCCACCGTGGCGTCGCGGGTCAGCGTGTCCGTCTCCCCATCCACGTGGGCGGCGACGATCCCGGCCGCGTTGAACTGCTCGGCGACGTGCTTGGAGTGGGCTACCGAGACGCAGAACACCACGGCGCGCTTCCCATTCGCGCGGCGCTGGTATTCCCGAATGGCGTCTCCAGTGATGGTGGGGCGGTCCATGACGGCCGCCGCCTCGGAAGTGATGAAGTCCCCCATCCGGGTATGTACGCCTCGCAGGTTCACGTTTGAGGGCGCATACAGCCGGTAGGGGGACAAAAATTCTTGCTCTATCAGATCGGAAACGGACGGCCCGCAGATCATCTCCTGGAACCACTGGCTGAGGCCGGCGCCGTCCAGGCGCTCCGGGGTCGCCGTCAGTCCGATGTGGTAGGCGTCAGGAAACGCCGCGTGGATCGCTGCCCAGGATCGCGCCGCGATGTGATGGGCCTCGTCCCAGATGATGAGTCCCGGCCGGCGCAGGCGCGTATACCTTCGCGCGAGCGTCTGGATCGAGGCGATCTGGATCAGCTGGCGACGGTCTGCTGGAAACCCTGCCGCCTCGACGCCGTAGGAGATCCCGACGTCCGCGAACGTGCGGATTGATTGCAGAACCAATTCTCTCCTGTGGCAGACAAACCAACTCGCAATACCTTTCGTGGCGGCAACGCCAAGCATGTGGGCCGTTAGTAATGTTTTTCCGGAACCGGTTGGTGCCGTCACAAGGATTGAGCGAATGCCGCTTTGCATTCTTTTTCTCACTCCGAAAACAATCTCGTTTTGGTAAGGACGCAACTCAACAGGCATGCTTTCTCCGGTTGTTGGCCTGCTGCTTGGCGGTAGCCCAGCGACAGTTTTCTGGGGTGTAATTCCCGTTCGTGTCGATCCTGTCGATGCTCAACGAATCGGAATACCCAGCACCTAAGGCCCAAGAAGCGAAGCGCTGGAAGTCTGTTTTCCATTCATGACAAACAGTGATTCCGCGGCCGCCGTACAGGGCATAATTGATCGCTTTTTTTCTAGAGCACCGCGAAATCATCGCCCTCCAAATTGTGTAGAGGCGCGTGTTTCGCATTCCGTGAACGGATCGTTGCGCGCATGCCCTGGCGGCAGCCTCTCGTTGTCCACATCCACAGCTGCGCGTATTCCCGGAGATGAGCCAGGCGGTTATGACCTCGCTTTTTGATCCACAATCACAAAGGCAGCGCCATTGGATACCGCGCCTACAAGACCCGGCCTTCCCAAGCACGGTGAGGCGACCAAAGCGCTCGCCGACCAAGTTGTATTTTTTTGGCATTTAATTCCCGTCCCCGGATTCACGACCGGGCGTGCGTTCATGGGACTTTGAGGACCGAAACGCTTCGGCCTGTGAGCCACGGCCCGGCGCGCCCGGGCACGGACGGGAAATCATTTAGCTGCCTCGATTCGCTCGCCGTCGATGTCGCACTCCCAGATCGGTCCAGCACACTTCTTCGCCTTGACCTTCTGCGGGTACTCGCCGTCCGGATGCACGACGATGTCCTTGAGTCGCACCGGACACGCCAGATAGCGCGGGTTGTCACTGAAAAACTCTCTGGCCATTTCAGGGCTCGGTGAGAAGTGGAGCCCGCTCCCGCATTCGACCTTGGCATCCCAGTCCTTGCACTCCGGGACGGTTCCAGGCTTCCAGGAGAACGATCGGTTGTGACCGTTCAGGTAGTCCTGGTGGACCGACTTGTACAGGATCGCGATGCCGCGCTCGACCTTGACGCCGTAGTAGTCGCACCACTCCTGCGCTGTGGATCTCTTGACGCGCGTGACCCGGCCGCCGGTCACCTTGGCGGCGGTACCATCAACAAGGACCGCGACTTTCGCGCTGGCCTTCGCGATGACCTTGCCGAGGATGGAGAGCTGGACGTATCCCCAGGCGGAGACTTTTAGCGCCTCGGACCCCCGCGCCTCGACCCGGGGCTGGCTGGACTCCCACGCCTCGACCCGGGGCTGGCTGGACCCCCACGCCACGACCCGGGGCTGGCTGGAC
>CAYQRN010000011.1:0-19870 GCA_964419995.1 uncultured Planctomycetia bacterium | reverse complement strand
TCGACCCGGGGCTGGCTGGACCCCCACGCCACGACCCGGGGCTGGCTGGACCCCCGCGCCTCGACCCGGGGCTGGCTGGACTCCCGCGCCTCGACCTGGAAACTGGCTTTCGCGTACACCCGGATGTACGGGGCGACCGTCCCAGAGAAGATGGCGCTGAACGCGCCCTCCAGGAGGTCGATGATCGTCTCGGCCTCTGGGAGCTTGAGAGCGGCCTCGAATTCAACCTGCGTTCGGCATTCGACGATTTTCATGCGAGGGTCCTTTCAGTGAGCGTCCGCAAATGAGATCCGACGGCGTGACATCCAGGCCACGCTCGAGAGCGAGATCGAGAATTTTTTTTTGGAGAGACGTCGGGATCTTCCCGTCGCACCCATCCCGGCGGCGCGGATAGGGCCACTTCGTGACGGCGCTTCGGTTTCGTCCGAGAGCCTTGGCGAGGCGGGTTGCGCCCCCGAAGGTGCGAATGACGTACTCCGCTGGGGTGAGACGCCTACAGGCGCCCATTCTTCCGGGCCTGCTTGGCGCCCTGGATGGCCTTCTGGAGACGGCGGACGGGCGGGGTGTCGTCCCCCCACAGCTCGCGCACCTCTTTGAGGGCGCGCTCGGATTCCTCCATCAGGACGGTTGCGGCTTTGACAGGAGCAGCCATGGAAATCCCCCTTTCTCAGGGGATTTCCAGGTTTTCAGGATAGCGGGGGGAGGATTTGAACCTCCGACCTTCAGGTTATGAGCCTGAATTGCTATCCGACTAAACCTATCCCCTTCGAGCGAAAATTTAGCGCGAGAAAAAAACGAATCAACCTTTTTTCTTAGAAATCTTAAGGAAAAACGAAAACGTCCTGAATCTCCCCCGGGTCCCTTCCGCTCTCTGTTTTTCATGGAGTATTCATTGCGCTTGATTCGTTTTTAGCAACAATATGGTCATGTCGATCGACACCCGCTGGTTCAAAGAGAAGATCAAGGCGAGCCGCTACAGGACGCTCCGTGGGGTAGCCCGGCGCATGCAGGGGAGAAACGGCCCGATGGAAATGTCGTCTCTCTTCCACATGCTCAAGGGCACCCGCCAAATGAAGCTTGTCGAGGCTCGACAGCTCGCAGACCTCCTAGAGATTCCACTCATCGATGTGATCCGTCGCGCCGGCGTCCACGTCGGTCCGCGGGACCTCAAGTCGCAGGACTGAGCTGCGCTCACGAATTTAAAATATCTCAATTTCGTACTTGCGCTTTAAGTTTGTTGAGATAATTTAAAGCGCATGAAGAACACTCAAACTCAATTTCTGGCGATCGTCCCGAAAAACGAGAAGCACTGGCACGAGCTGCGCGCCCAGGACGTCACATCGACAGACGTGTCCGCGCTGTTTGGGGTCAGCCCTTATCTGAGCCTTTTCGAGCTTTGGCACCGGAAGCGCGATCACATGGTGGTCGAGATCGAGCCCACCGAGCGCATGAAGTGGGGGACCCGCCTCCAGGACTCGATCGCCGCCGGGATCGCCGAGGACCAGGGCTGGAAGATCCGCCGGATGAACGAGTACATGCGGGATCCCGCTCTCCGGATGGGGGCCTCCTTCGATTTTGCGGTCGACGGCGACAAGGACGGGCAGTACGTGGATCCAGACCAGACCGGCGGTCTCCTTGAGATCAAGAACGTCGACGCGATCGCCTTCAAGGAGGGCTGGGCCGTGGAGGGAGACGATCTTGAGGCCCCGGCCCATATCGAGCTCCAGGTCCAGCACCAGCTCGCCGTCTCCGGGCGCGCCTTCGCCTACCTGGGGGCGCTCGTCGGCGGTAACCGGGTCGTCCTCATCAAGCGCGAGCCGGACGAGAAGATCATCTCCTCCATCCGCGAGACGGTCGCCGGCTTTTGGGAGTCGATCAAGGTGGGGAACGTCCCGACCCCGAATTTTTCGAGGGATGCCGGGTTCATCAGCCGGCTGTACAGCTACGCCGAGCCCGGGAAAGTTTTTGACGCCTCAAGTGATCGAAAAATCTCATCTTTGGCTGTACAGTACCGCGACCTTGGGATCCAGGAGAAGGCGGCCAAGGCCCAGAGGGACGCCGTGAAGGCGGAAATCCTCTCCCTGATCGGCGACGCCGAGAAGGTCCGCGGAGAAGGCTTCTCGATCAGCGCCGGTGTCGTCGGCCCGGCGCGGGTCGAATACGACCGAGACCCGTACAGGGATTTCAGGATGTTCTGGAGGAAAACCAAGGAGGCCAAATGACCGCCGAAACCGCAGCCGCCGCCCCAGCCGCAAACCCACAGGTCCCCGCCGTGCCCCAGGCCGCACCGCCGACCGCCCTGACGCCGATGGATCGCGTGAAGTCCATGCTCGCGACGCCGGCCATCCGCGCCAGGTTCGACGACATGCTCGGGAAGCGGTCCGGCGCCTTCGTCTCGAGCGTGATCTCGGCGGTCTCGGCGAACCGGGACCTCGCCGAGTGCGAGCCGATGTCAGTGATCTCCGCCGCGGCGGTAGCGGCCGCCATGGACCTCCCGATCAACCCCGGGCTCGGGTTCGCCCACATCGTGCCTTACAACGGCGTCGCTCAGTTCCAGATCGGCTGGAAGGGGTTCGTCCAGCTCGCCATGCGGAGCGGGCAGTACAAAACGATCAACCTGACGCCGATCCTGGACGGTCAGATCACCAGGCACAACCGGTTCACCGGCGAGATGGAATTCTCCGAGGAGGCGAAGTCGGAGAAGGTCATCGGGTACCTGCTGTACTTCAAGCTCCTGAACGGCTTCGAGAAGTATTTCTACATGACCCACGACCAGGTGAAGGCCCACGGGATGCGGTACTCGAAGGCGTTCGCTAAGGGGAAGGGCCGCTGGGTCGAGGACTTCGAGCCTATGGCCCTCAAGACCGTCGCGAAGCTCGGGCTCTCGAAGTACGGGATCCTGTCGATCGACATGCAGAAGGCGATCGAGATGGACCAGGCCGAGGTTTCGGAGGACGGGTCACCCCGGTACGTCGACTCCACCGTGGAGGCCGGGGACGACAAGCCGAAACCGGCCAAGAAGAAGGGTCCCAGCCGCCTCCAGAAGATCATCGACGTGAAAGCTTCGGAACCCGCGCCCGCCGGGGCGCCAATTTAAGGAGGACGCATGAAGCTCGGAAGACAGCTGGTCACGATCGTCGGGAACTACGTCACGGACACGAGGAGCCAGACGCCCCTCGTGGAGCTCGACTGCCGCGACGAGGCGGGGGACCCGGTCTATATCCCGATCTACATCACGCCGGCGGCCGCCAACATGTCGAAGAAGGCCCTCAAGGTCTGCGGGTTCGACATGGAGACCCGCAGCCTCAAGGAGCTGGACGAGAACCCGGAGCTCCTCAAGGGGCGTCAGATCCCGGTGAACGTCTTCGAGGAGGAGTACCAGGGGAAGAAGTCCATGAAGGCCCAGGTCATCCTGAGGAATTCGCTCCCCAAGGAAAGCCTCGAGAGGCTCGACGAGATCATGCGTGGAGCCGTCGGAGCCGCCGCCGCTCCAGTGGCCGCAACGGGCGAGATCCCGTTCTAGGGGAGCGCCATGATAGGCAAGGCGATCACGGATCTCATCAAGGAGCACATGCCGGTCAAGTCCGAGATCCGCATCATCTATCGGTTTTCCTGGATTACCTGGCGGAGGAACCTACGAACGATCGAGGACATCCTATTCATCCGGTGGTCCGAGGCCCAGTCGTCGACGCGATACGGCCTCTTCTCGAACACGGTCCGGCTCCGGCTGACCGGGAAGTGGGATGAGATTTCAGCCGCCGCCCAGGAGATCGAGCGCGCTATCGGCCTGCCCGATCACAAGCTGTCGGTCAACCCGGAAGGCTGGACCACATGAACGCCCTCCTGACGCCCGTGGCCCTGGCCAAGCGCTGGAATCTCAAGATAGGCACGCTCGTCAACTGGCGCGCGCACAAGATGGGCCCGGCCTACGTGAAGCTGGGCCGCAGGATCATGTACCAGGAGTCGGACGTCCTTGAATACGAGCGAAACCACGTCGTTCGGAACGAGGTACGCAAGCGATGAGCGACACCGGCTACGACGACATGCTCGTCGGAATCTTCGAGATGTACGGCTGGAAGAGCGGCTCCTGCCGTTGGATTGTCGAGGACAAGGAGTCCCTCTGGTGCTGGCTCGAAAAGTGGAAGGCCGGCCTGGTCGAGCCGTGCCACCGCTGCCATAAGCCGCTCGACGTAGGAGACTGCCGGATCGACGAGTACGACCACGCCTATCACGAGGACTGCTTCGATCGGCTCGCCCAGGACGCCGAGGACGACCGATACGCCGACGCGGAGCTGCGGGCGAAGGAGCGGTCGTAATGCTCCCGATTCCGCGTCAAGGATCAGGAAGGAAATGCTCGGCGGAGCCTATTCCAGTACCAGACATGCCCGCATGGGCGACGGTCACGTGCTTCGTTTTCGTCGGCCTGATCCTGGCCCTGGTGATCTACGGGATTTTCAAAAAGGATAAACGGTGAGACCGACGTGGATCGGAAAAAAGAAGGCGTTCGGACGCTGCTACACCACCGGCTGCCGCGGTAAATCCGACGTCCACGTGAAGCTCATGAACGGAGACAGTTTTGAGCTGTGCTCGAATTGCCATGCTCGCCTGATAAAGGAGACCGCCAATGCCAACCGCTGAAACCCTGGCCATCATCGCTGCGTGCATCAAAAGAACCGACCAGAGGGACGACGAGGCCGTCGAGGAAGCTTCCCGGCTCTACGCCGAGGCCGAGCGGTTCCTGAAAGAAGGCCCCGCGAAACGCGTCGACCCGCCGCTCCCAAAGAAAAAGGATGTCCCCGCCCAGCCACCGGCGCCAAAGCCGCCGGAAGAGAAGCGGCGCCTCAGCACCCAGGATATGCCGGGGAAAAAGAAATGAGCGATCCCACCTGCCTCGTCGTGATGCCGGCCTACTGCAAGGACGCCAAGGATCTCCTCTGGCTCAAGGAGGCCATCCAGTCGGTCGAGGCCCAAACGTTCAAGGACTGGCTCTTGATCGTCGCCGACAGCTCTCCGGTGGCGTACGAGCTCGACCAAACCGATCCCCGCATCCGCTTGATGCGCTTCGATCGCGTGATCCCCGGCGACGTCGCCCACAAGGTCAACCAGGCGGCGGGGACGGTCCAGTCGAAATTTATTACGGTCATGAGCCACGACGACCTCATGACCCCCTGGTTCCTCGAGAAGCAGGTCGAGCTTCTCGATGCCGATCCAACGCTGGGGTTCGCCCAACCGCACCTCATTATGTTCGGCCAGAAGGTCGGATACTGGGCCATCGCCGAGGGGCAGCGGTCCGCCGACCAGATCTCCCAAAACCAGTTCGCTGGGACCTGCGTCATCCGGCGGGATCTCTTCGATGCCCTGGGGGGCTACGACGCCTCGATGAGCCCGCCGGGGCACTGGGTCGGCCTGGAGGACTTCGATCTCTTCGTCGGGATGCTTCGGTGGGGCTGGGGGTACAAGGTTGCACCCATGCCGCTCCTCCTGTCACGGACGGGGGAGTTCCAGGCGTCCTCCCAGCTCTACGGGACGCCGAAGTACCTGGACGTCCTGGAGCTCGTCTGCCGGAAGCACGGGCACACGCTCGTTAGGTCGCCCGGCGGTTTCCGGTTCTCCTGCGCCAAGGAGCCGCCGCAACCGACGATTCCGGGGAAGGCATGACAAACGACGCGGCGCTCTCGGAACTCGAAAAGTACCTTACCGATCAAGGTGTTTTCGACCAGATCACGAAGAGGGACTGGCTAATGGCCTGGCATAAACGCCACGAGCCAGAATGGATGGCTAGTGCCGTAACCGAGCCAGCGCCGAAGCCCGCGAAGTTCTGGCCGTGCGAACACATATCTATGCGCGGAGACGCTGGCTGGGTCTTCTTTCGTAATGGGGCAACATATTTCGTTGCAGAGACATGGGACTTGTGCCCTGTCTCCGGCTGCGAAGCGAAGCGGCCTCCGGTGGAGGAGAAGAAGTGCGATCACGCTTGGACGGTGGAGGACGAGCGCAATGTGTGCCGCGACCTAAACGAAGCACTCCGATTGTTGCGCCGTGCGCGGGCGTGGCTAGACGACGAGATGATGGGCGTAATCGGCTATAAGTATCGAGGTTCGTTCAACGCGAAGATCGACGACTTTCTCCGCGAGCCCAAGCCAAGGAGGGTCTAGTGAGCAAGCCGGATCGGTACTCGGACATTGCCGCCAAGGTCTACGGCGACGTGGTTACCTCCGGCCTGCCGGAGCGCGTTATCGCTGAGGCCCTCCGCACCGTCGCCGAGGAGGCGAGGCGGGAGGCGTTCGAGGAGGCGGCGAGGATTGCCGCTTGGCGTGATGGTGGAGGAGTGCTCAGATCATGTAGCTGGCGTTGCCGTGAAAAAATTATGGACCGCGCCGACGAGATCAGTGGAAACAACGAAAGGAGCCAGTCGTGAAGCTGACCAAAGGAATGGGTAACCCCAGAGATGGCGGATGTTGGATGGTGGCCGCGTCCATGTACGCGGGTGAGGGCTGGCACGATCACCCGAAGTGCGTCCCGCCGACAATCCGCTACCTGTGCGTCGGGCTGAACGACATGCTCCCGGACGGAGAGCGCGAGAAGGTCATCGGCCCGCACCTGTTTACTGTGCTTGGCCGGGACTCGTCGGCCGAGGCCGAGAAGAAGCGCGCCATGATGATCGCGGATTGGGCCGTGGAGATGTTCTGTCTCACCAATCCAATCACCTGCGATTGGGCCAAGAAGTGGCTGTCCGGCGAGGATAAATCGGAGGCTGCTGCGGATGCTTCTGCGGATGCTGCTGCGTGGGCTGCGGATGCTGCTGCGTGGGCTGCGAGGGCTGCTGCGTGGGCTGCGAGGGCTGCTGCGAGGGCTGCTGCGATGGATGCTGCGGAGGCTGCTGCGTGGGCTGCGGATGCTGCTGCGGAGTCTGCTGCGAGGACTGCGAGGGCTGACCAGAAGTCAGCGGCAGCCATCCACCGCTCTCTCCTGGACCTGATCCTGCGGCTCTGCGAGGTCGGCGAGCAGAAGCACGAGGCCATCGACCGCGCCAAGATGTCCGAGGTCATGCGGACGGTTTGCCTCGCCGAGGCCCGTGGGAATGCGGGGGAGGAGCGGTGAATGAGCTGGCACTGTTCGCTGGCGCTGGGGGGGGGCTCCTCGGATCAATCCTCCTCGGACACCGGACCGTCTGCGCCGTGGAGATCGAGCCGTACTGCCGGGAAGTTCTTTTGCGGCGACAGAGGGACGGTCTGCTTCCGGTGTTCCCGATCTGGGACGACATCCGATCCTTCGACGGAAAGCCTTGGCGTGGAGCAGTGGATCTCGTCTCTGCTGGATTCCCATGCCAGCCGTTCTCCGTCGCCGGGAAGCGAAAAGGGGACACCGACGAGCGCAACATGTGGCCCGACACCATCCGCGTCATACGCGAAGTGGGACCCAGCCTCGCGTTCCTGGAGAACGTTCCCGGCCTTGTTCGACACGAGTATTTCGGCCAGATCCTCGGAGACCTGGCAGAGGCAGGGTTCGATGCGGAATGGGATGTTGTTTCAGCGGCAGAGACGGGAGCCCCACACATCCGGGAACGGCTCTGGATCATGGCCTACGCCGGATGCCTCGGTATCGACGGGATTCAATCGGTCGCAAAGTCCAGGCGCGAAGATCCGGCCATCACTCGGAATGGCTGTGAAGTTGTTTCCCACGCCGACCGTGAACGATTTCAGGAACGGCGCGAACCGAACGGCCAACCGAAAGCCGGGATCGAAGCATCACGACGGCGTGACGCTGATAGACGCGATCAGGATGTGGCCGACTCCAAGATCAGGACAGAGAGGTTTGTTCATGGGGAAGCCAGGAGATCGGGATCGAGCCAGGCCGGAAGAGCATGTGGCGAGAGCCACGGGAACGACTGGTGGGAATCTGAACCCGACGTGGGTCGAGTGGCTCATGGGGTGGCCTCTCGGGTGGACCGCCTTAGAGCCCTTGGGAACGGACAGGTTCCGGCAGTGGTTGCGCGCGCATGGGAGATCCTGATGGCCTCCACCCCCGGGGGATCGCGTGAGTAGGGACCCCTCCCCGCCCAACTCTCCGGGTCGGCGCTGCGCCCAATGCGTACAGTCTGGACAGCGAAGTTATGTGATTCAGGGAATGTCCACCAGCACGGCCATGCACTGCCCTCCGTTCTGGGATGAGGACGGGCATTACCACAACCACAACTCGAATACGGTGACAACCAGTTACAAGTGCAGTCTCGGGCACGAATGGTCAGAGAATGATTCTGACTCATGCTGGTGCGGGTGGCCCAAATGACCCAGGACCAGGATCGCCAGGGGCGGGGGGAGGGGGAGCCGTGGAGTAGTCGCGCATGGGAACTGTGCCGCCTTTGCATGGAGCAAGGCCATTGGGAAGTGCTTCGGGTCAACGAGCCTCATGCCTGTAGGCAATGCGTTCAGGCGGACTACGCTGGATTTGAATCGGAAATCAAACAGCGCGACGAGCGGATCGCCCAGCTCGAAGCGGTTATGAAGGCCATCGACGACAATATTCAGTACCAGGGCGTTGAGGAATGGAAGTACCGCGAATTGGATGTTCCTGAAAGTAGGGTGGACGGCAAGGAGTTCTGGGCTATCTACGACGCGGCACTTCGCGCCGGGAAGGAGGGGCGATGAGCGACATCCGGCGGACAAGCCTTCTCGAACTGGCCCAGCGCCTAGAGGCTGAAAACAAAGCCCTCAAGGCCCAGGTGGAGAGGATGCGGAAACTGCTGCGGTGCGTTGTCTTTGATCTGAATAGGCACGACTCTGATATTTACGGGGCAAGCCTATCCAATCAAACAGTGAGCGCGATCAGAGAATATGAAGCCGCCCTCTCCCACGAGGCGGGGCGGGATAAAAAAGAGGGAGCGACCCCCGGGTAAGGGGCCGCTCCTGTGAGCCCCGGCCACTCGGCCGGAGGGTCCTAGGTAGTAGCCGGCTTTTTCTTCGACTCCGATTGCAGGAAAAACGTCATGAGCGGCGCCAGGAAGTTCAGCCATCCAAGCCCAGGCAACGCTCCAACGGCCGGGAGCACCCTGACGGCTCCGTGCAGGAGTGTCCTGCTCGCGGCTCCAGAAAGAGCCCCGTACATGATCGCGTCCCCGGCGGTGACTCCCTGCGCTTGCAGCGTTTCCACCTTCGTCTCAAGGCGCTTCGCGGCCTCGGTGTTTTCGGCCAGGGCCGCGTTGAACTCGGCGGCGGTCAGGGTCCCGTCCTGGTACTTGGCCACGGTCGCCTTGTTTTTCTCGGCGAGCGCCATCAGCTCTGCCCGGATCACGTCGATCTCCTTCTTTTGATCGTCCGACGGCTGCTTGCCGGAAATGCACCCAGCGAAAATCACCACGAACACGGCCCCCAGAAGAACTGCCTTCCAGAGGCCGTCGATTGCCTCCCTCATGATTTCCCCCTTTCGTTGAGACACTCCCGAAGCTCCCGGACGGCTCGCGCCAGTTCCCTGTCTGCCTCGATCCTTAAATCCCTGGAAATGCGATCACGTTCCATCTCGGACCGGAGACCTTGGATCGCCGGCTCGAGGGAACGCGGGAAATAGCAAAGGGGGATCCCGTTCGGGTCCTTGGCGGTCACAATGCCGTGGGTCTCGTGGACCTTCGATTCCATCGCCTTCCAGCCGATGCCGTAGCGCGACTCGCCGTCAGAGGCGCGGGAGTTACCCTTCATCGAGCGCACGAACTGGAACACTTCCTTGATGACGTAGATCGCGAAGAGCCCCCCGATCCCGACCTGGATCTGCTCGCTGGTCACGCGATCGCCTCCTCGGTTTTTCCCCACTTCAAGGCCGCTTGGTCCACGTTTCCCGACCACGACTCGTTTTCGAGGGTCTGGTCCTGGTCTGACTCGACGGAAAACCTCGCCACGCTTCCCGCGATTTCGACCAGTCGGACATGACACACGCCTTTTATGCCGGAGTGGTCGGCGCGAAACGCATCCTGTGGCGACCCGTCCCCGAGCGCCTGGGATTCGTGGTAGGTCTTCATTAGGTGATCTCCGTCAGGTCGTCCCAATCGACGGCCATCCCTGCCTCACCCGCAATCGTCGAGCAGACGACGTTCGGGTGGACCGTCCCGGCAAGCGCCGAGAGGTCGTGGTTCTGGACGTGCGCGACCCACGGCCCGGTCGGGGTCAGCCTGTACCAGGAATACCCGCGCTTGGCGACGGTGACGGCGATCCGGAACTGCCCCCCGGCCACCATCTGGATCCCGGAGGAGTCCGTGATATTCGAGTAGGACCCGCCGCTGGCCTTCCGCGTGATGATGTGGAAGAGGCCGTCCGTCCCTTTGGAGGCCAGGATCTCGAAGGCTACCTCTGCGTTCGTGGTCCGGACGCCGAAGATGACCTGCGAGCCGTCGTTCTGGTCGCCGAGCGTGATCGCCGGCATCTTGATGAAGTAGTCGATCGCGTTCGTGCCGAGCACCTTCGATGTGTTGGTCCGGTACAGCGCGTCCCAGTTGCTTCCGCCGCCGTCTCCGACCTGCCGCATCCGGCCGGCGGCAGCTGTGGTGGCGACGTTCGCGCCTTCGTTCTGGACGGTCCAGCCATCGATATCCGCGAAGGCGTCGATCACGACCTCTGATGGCCCGATGATCGACCGACCGACGCCCTTCAAGAGTCCAGGCATTTACGTGTTCGGGTCTTCCATGTCCCAGAAAATCACGGCGTCGACGTTGGCCGCCGCGGAAGAGATCGCCGAGAACCGCAGCTCCGCCCCCTCCTGGCACTGCCGGGGACGGTCGCCGACCAGCCAGCCGGTGGCGGGCTTCGCGGACGAGTACCGGTCGGCGTCGATGACGTTCGTACCGCCGGCTGCGGTCGTGACCCCGGTCAGCGTGTAGCGCCCATCCTGGTCAGCGGCGCACTTGACGCCCAGGAGCAGGATCCGCTTACCGGCCGCCCCGGCCACCGTCCCGGCCACGGTCCCGTTCGAGCCGCTGATGTAGGTCGATTGGCAGGTCTTCGAATAGGCCATCGCTCCTCCATTTCTGGCGAGGTTGAGGAGCGAGAGGAGGTAGAGGAGCTACGGGGGAAGTATAGCCGACGATCGAATTATCTCAAACAATTCTGACGGAGCCGTGGTAGAATCCTGGCGTCTCGCTCGCAGCCTCAACCTCTAAAAATATGCGGGGGTCGCTCCCCGCGAAACCGCTGGATCGAAGCTTACGCGCCGGGGACCGGTTTCCCCCGACGTGTATGCGCCCCGCAGGAGCGACCCTGCGGGGCATTTTTTTGACTGGAGGTGGTCCATGCGAAGAGTTTGAGGGCCTTAATCGGAGGCCCGAAAAGAAGCGGGGCAGGAGGGTTAGTTCTCTTGGAGAGACCCCTCCTGCCCCTGCACCGATCTGTTGCATTGTACCCGTGGTGAGGTATTTTCCATAGGTGCTCTCCGTCTCCGAATCCGCCATGTTGTGGGTTCCACTTCTCTTTCTTTTGGCGATCGCCCTCTTCGTTTTCTTGATGGACCTGATAGGCAGCGGTCAAAAGTGGACGCCCGAGCAGGAGGCCGCGTACCGAAAATCGCTCGACGAGGAAACCGCGCGCCGTTCGGCCAGGAAACTCCGCCAATGGCTGGAGATGGACGAAAAAACCAGACAGCGCGAACCGTGGCTCAAGATGACAGGCGTCGAGTTCGAACGGGCGGTCGCCCACGTCTACGCCAAGCAAGGGTACCAGGTGAGGATGACCCCAGTCACTGGCGACCAGGGGGTGGACATCTGGATAGAGAAGGACGGCCGTCGCCTCATCGTCCAGTGCAAGCGCCACACGAAGCCCGTCGGCGCCTCCGTCGTCCGCGATCTCCTTGGGACGAAGGTCGCCCAGAACGCAGACGGCGCGGTTCTGGTCTGCACCGCCGGGTTCACCTGGGGCGTGAAACGCTTCGCCGGGAAAAACGGCATCCAGCTACTTGACCTGGACGGCCTCCTGCGGCTCGGGGGCTAGGATCAGCTTCTGCACGTCGAGGTTCAGCGTCCGCGCGGCCTCGATCATCTGGCGCGTGAGCTTGTCGATCTCAATGCGCTTGGCGCGCGGCGTCATCAGGTCATCCGGGGCGCGTTCAACCAGCTCGATCTGGTCCCGGATCTCGCGCATCACCTGCCGCACCGTCTCGTAGACCGGGGCCAGGGACAGCTCCAAGGGGTGCCGCGTGGCGTACTCTTGGGCCAGCTCCGGCTCCCGCTCGAGCAGCCGCTCGAACGTGTTCAGGGTCTTCCGGACGCGCTCCGAGTCTCTGTAGAACGTTTGGAGCGGCTCGACTCCGCTTGAGGGGTACCGAGCGAAGACGCGCCCGATGAGAGGCATGTCCGCGTTCGTCCGCTCGGGCCGGCTCGGGCGCCCCGCGGAGAACAGGCTGTCCACGGTCCTGTCGAGGAGGTCCAGGGCGTTCCCTCCCAGGGTCCCGCCGACATTCCGCACCAGCTCCTCGATCCGCAGGGGGCTGATGTTTGTGGCCGCGCCGATCTTCCGGGCGACCGTCCCGGTCTTGTCGGTGTACTGGAACTGCGGCTCCAGCTCCGCCAGGTCAGGCGGCACGATCGGGCTGTCGAAGAACGTCCGGCGGTTGGCGAGCTGCGCGATATACGCCTGCCCGGCCGTCGGGATGAAGTTCGCGGTCACCTGCTCCTTGAGGCCCAGGATGAGCCGCGTCATCGCCTCGGGATCCTTCGCGTCCAGCGCGTCGAGCGCGGTCTCCATCCCAGTCCCGAAGATCTGTCCGTACAGGAACGGCTTCGGGACCTTCACGATCTCCCCGGAAGGCAGCCGGAAGAACCAGTAGATGAGCCCGCCGTTCGTCTTCCGGAGATCCTCCAGATCCTGGTCCCCCTGGTTGTGGATCCAGAAGTAGAGCGACGGGATCGAGATCGCCGCGATCCCCTTGGCGAGCATCCCGGTCGGGTTGCGCCCCAGGGTCCGGGCGAACGTGTCCATCGATTGGACCGCCGGGTTCATGAACGCCGTGACGTAGGACCACCCGCGCATGGCCGCGCCCATCTGGGCGAAATCCACGGTCACGCGGTTGGCGGCCAGGGCCGACTCGATCGCCGAAGCCCCAGCCTCCCGGGCGCGCATGTACTCCCCGAGGCGCGAGGCTTCCTCGAAGGGCCTGGAGAGCGCCCGCAGGATCTCAAGGGGATTCGTGAAGGTCCGCAGCCGGCGGACGGGGGCCGGTTCCGAGATCGAACGCAGCATCTTGGCGACGCTCTTCGGATCGGACCCCCGGAAGGTGGAAAACCCGCCGCCCGCCGCCAAAAACTCCTGGCGGGTCTTCCCCTCTTTCTTGAGCGATTCCCAGAACCCCTTGACCGTGTCGATCCCGGGCCGGAACCCGTACTTCGACTGGAGCGTCGCGTCGAACGTGTCCCGGATCAGGTTGAAAACAGAGAAGATCGGGTTCAGCGTCACCCCGGCCTTCAGGGTCTGCGCCGGGAACCCCAGGAGCCGGATCAGGAGGTCGGTGTCCGCAGGGTTCATCGCCTCGAACGCCGTCGCCAAGTCCGGGTGGATCCGCCATGTCTCCTGCTTCCCGTTCCGCCAGACGCGGATCTGGTTCGCCTTCTTGTCGAGGATGTTCCCCTGGAAGATCTGAGAGAGCTCCGCCGCCACCGCGTCGTCGAGCGCGACACCGGCCTCAGCCAGCTCCGCCTTCAAGGCCCGGGCCTTCGCGTCGAAGGCGGGCGCCCCCTTCGTCTCGACACGCTCCATGAGCCCGGTCGCCGCCTGCGGGTTCGCCTCCGCCGCGTCGGCGAGGAGCTTCCCGATCCGCGCGCGGTCGGCCGCGACGATCACCCGGCGCGTCCGCTCCACGATCGACTCCAGGGGGTCGTGGATCCGGCGCGTGGACCCTTCCAGCTTCTTGAAGGGGGACGAAAACCCTTGGATCCCGGCGCGGCCGCCGGCCAAAAACCCCTCCGACTCGAACACCCGCCGGAACGGGACGTACCGCTTCCCCTCCTCCAGCATCGCCTGGTACCCGGCTTCCGAGAGGAGCCCGGCTTCCTTCGCGTATCTGGCCACCTGGTTCTGGAACTCCACGATGTCGCGCCCAGCGTGCTTCATTGACTCGGGCGCCTGCTGGACGACCAGCTGCGTGTACTTGGCGTCCAGGCCAGTCTTCTTCCCCTTCTCGGCGATCTCGACCGCGCGAGCCGCCGTCAGGTACTCCCGTAGCTCGCCCAGGTTCCCCCGGAAGGGGGCGAGCGTCTTCTCCAGGCTCGGCGTCCCGGTCGGTTTCAGGTTCCCGTCCTCCAGGATCTGGAAGGGGCCGCTCTTGAGGAACATCTCCGCGCGGTTGGCGCTCCCCGCCGCCAAGGCCGCCGCGATCCCCGGATCCGCTCCGGGCGCGAACCCCTTCTCTCCGCCAAGCCGGATCCCCGCCTGCTCGATCGGGTAGATCGACCGGAACAGCTTCGTGTACATCCGCGCAGTGAAACTCTGGAGGTCGAAGTTCTGGTATGCCTCCTTGAGGTTTTTCCATCCCCGCGAGGAGACCTCGATGTGGCGGCTGACGTGCTCCCGCGCACGCGCGATGTTCTCCGGCGTCGCGGGGGGCGGAGGCTCTAGGCGGACGGCTTCGGTGGGTTCTCCGCCAGGACGCGCGCCAGGAGCCCCGGGTCGAGGTTCTGGAGGTACGCCTTCCGCGCCTCCGGGCCGTTCAGGTCCCGCAGGCCGGGGTACTTCTGGTTGAAGAGGCGCAGCTTCGACATTTCCTCGTCGTGGCTCCAATTCCTCTCCGCCGCTAGGTCCGCGCCGCTGAATTCCGGATACTGATCCAGAAACACCTTGAGGAGCGACAGCTCGTCCTGCGGCGTCAAAGAGGCGTCCGCCGACATCCTTGGGGACGCCACCTTTCCACCCGAACCGCTTGAGGTCTTCCCGGAATCGGCCAAGCGTGAACTCCTCTCCGCGGGCATTATGCCACTCCCCCACCACTTCGACAAACGAATCCCAGTCTTTTGGTTCACCCCACAAACGCCCTTTAACGAAATTGGCGATCGGTTTTCCTTCTAGATTGGCCCGATTCGACAACAGCTGGAACGACTCCACCTTCTGGTTCGTTGCGAAAACCTCAAACGCCGTCTGGATCCCGCTCCGGTACTTCTGCGCGATCGTCCCTTCCGAGAGCGCCTCGCGTCCCCCTCCGGCCGCGCGCGCCACGTTCCGGCGGACCGATTCCGAAAGCGGCACGTACAGGTACTGCCCGCGGATGTTCTTCCCGCGCGCCGCGATCCGGTCCACCATCGCCCGGTAGGTGGCCGGGGCGTCCCCCGTCCCGGAGTTCAGGAACTGGATCCCGTTCTCGATCGCGATCTCGCGCGCCACCTCCGTCGCCGCCGAGGAGGCCGCGTGGTACCGCCTCGAGTCGGCGTCCCGGTACCCCTCGAACCCGCGCTTGAACTCGTCCGGCAGGATTTTCGTAATGTTCGAATTTTTGGCTGCCCTCTCGACAGCGGAGGTCTTCCCCGCCGCGATCGGCCCCAGGACGAACTGGACATCCGGCCCCTCCCGGGACCCGGTCAGGGCCCGGCTGACCACCCCGGCCACCTCGTCCGGCGTCGCCTTGTAATCGCCGGGACCCGGCCGGTACTGCGCGAGCTGGGCCTCGGCCAGGGGACGGATCTTCTCCGGCGTCAGCTCCCCCAGCCGCGGGGCCATCGGCATCCCGGACGGCTTCCCCTCCGGCTCGCGCAAGGAAGGGGTCGCCAGCGCCTCCGCCCGCGCATTCCCGGCCGTCTGGGCGATCTGCGCCCTCTGCTCCGGAGGCACCGTCGCCAGTGCCCGGGTCTCCTCCGGGGTGGGGCGCATTCCCCTTGCCAGCTTGTAGAGGGCCCCTCCGACGATGTTTGTGGCCTTGAGTCCCAGGATCACGCCAGCGGCCCCCTGGAAGTCATCCTGTGTCGGTTTCCGGGCCTCTAGGAGTGGGGATCCAACCCCAAAAGCGGCAATTTCTGCCGCCGTGGCCCCGGTCTTTGCCGCCACCCTCTGTGGTAGGGTCACACCAACCTCGCCCAAGGGGCTGATCCCCCCGGTGACGCCCCCCAGGACGATCCCGGTTCCGATGTCCCGGGCCAGCTCCGGGATCCCCACCTCGCCACGCTCCAGGATCTGCGTGGGGATGCTCCTGGCCCCCTCGAAGGCCCCCAGGCCCACCGCCCCCTTCACGACCCCGCGCGTGACGGGCGAGGTGAGCGCCTTCCCCGCGCCCTTGGCGACCGCCCCCCCGAGGCCGAAGCTCAAGTAGGTCGTCGGGTCCGCCACGAACGACGCCACGGTCACGGCGAGGTCCCCGCCGGTCCCGAACGCCTTCGCGCTCTCCGGCTCCGGACCGATGACGCCGGCCGCCTGCAAGGCGAGCCCGGGCACCGTGCGCTTGAAGATCGTCTCCGCGAATTCCCCCGCCGTCGGCGGCAGGGGCGTCATGGGCTCGTCGGGGCTCACCCGCCGAAGCGGTAGCCCCACGGCCGGCACCGGCGCGTTCCCGGCGATCCGCTCGATCTTGGTCGGGATGAACGGCTCCGGCACGATCTCGTTCTCCGGGATGCCAACGCCGAAACGCGAGAGGACGTAGTTCCGCGCGAGGTCTTCCTGGGGGATCCCGACCGGCGGCCCCTTCGGGGCGGGAACCTCGGCCGGTCTCTGTCTTTTCTTCTCTTCCTGCTCGAGCCGGTCAAGCTCGGCGAGGACCGGGTCCTTCTTCGGGTCGTAGTCCGCCGGCGCCGTGGCGGGAATCCCCGTCAGGCGCTCGATCTCGAGCAACACCGGGTCGGTCGCTTGGTTCCACTCCGCTTGAGTCTTGGCCATGGATTGCCGATCGACTCCTCATGATCCAGTACGTCGTGCCGCAGGAGATCCTCGCCGGACGCCCAGCGCAAGTAGTGAACGCACAGAAAAACTTCCAAGCCGTAGGTTCAGATGAAATCGTAGGCCGTCACTTCGTCCTGGATTTCCTGATGCGATACCCGTCTGGCCTTTCGAATCCTCCGACAGTGATGATTTGCACGGCACGCATCGTGATGTCCTACGAGGCATTTCTGGAGTTCCTGCGGGAAGCGAACAGGCTGTACTCCGACCTAATACCGCCTGCTCAGACAAAAGATCCAGCTCCGCCTCCCCCAGGAGGACAGTCCCTGCGTTAGATACGGTGTAATAACCCAGGCAGGGTGAATCGTCCTCTGGGAATCCCGTGGCGATCATCATTTTCTGGTCCGCTTCATCGCTTCCTGGACCTTGGCCACGGCCTCGGGCGACCCAGGCTGCCCGTATTCGCCGGACAGGTACTTCTGGCGGATCGAGTCAGCCGTCTCCAGGGTGAGGGCGGGAGGGCCACCTTTCGCCGGCGGCGGCTCAAGGCCCAGGAGCGCCGTCTCGCCCGGATCGGTGATCGATTCGGTGAGCCTCTGTCTTTCGGCCGGACGCAGTCCGACGACCGCCTGCCCCAGCGTGCGCTCCACGTTGGCGAGCTTGGCCCGGTCCTGCGCGATCTTTGCGGCGATCGGGCTCCTCTGGACCATGAGTTCCCCGGCGGGTCCGGTGCGGACCCTCGAGAGCTGCGCGTCGTACTCCTGGATCCGGCGCAGGATCTCCGTCCTCTCACCGAGCATCTTCTGGATGTCCTTCATCGAGAACCGACCGGAGCTCGATCCGCCGGTCTCGGCCACGGCCTCGCGCTGGCCTGCGAGCGCCAAGTTCGCGGCGATCTGGGATTCCTTGAGGCGGGTTTCGAGGTCCGGAATCCCGACGCCGCTCGTCAGGATGGGGGTTCCTGCGGCCGAATATCCGGAGACGCCAAGCTGGTTCCCAAGCGGGTCCCGAATCCCGGGCTCCGTCGTCACCTTGAAGGGAGTCTCTTTGACCGGCGGGATCAAGGCGCCGATCCCCGGAATCGCCCGGGCGGCGTCCGCCAGTGAGACGCCCACATCGGTCTCTCCGCCAGGCGTAAACTGGATCCCGGGAGGGAGGCTTTCCTGGAACGCCTTCTCTGGGGACATGCGCCCCTGGATATTCCCATTGTCATCGACATCGTATCCCTCGCGCCGAAGACCGGCGATCAGCCCCATGCGCCGCAGGCTGTCGTCCTTGTCATCGCGCTCCCGCTTCTTGCGGCGAGCTTCCAGCTCCTCGCCGATCTCGCGAGCCTGGGCGACGGACTCGAAAACGTCACCCGCGCCGAACAGGGCCTCCGCGAAAGGATTCCGCGGCATTAGAAGAGGCTCCCAAACCCGCCGCCGAATTGCGCGCCAGCCCCGGCGAACCGGAGGATGTTCCCGACCGCGCGCGGATCGGTCGTGCCGTTCGGACCCTGCCCGACCCCGAAGAACTTCCCGACCGACGGGAAGACGAACGGGGCCGCGCCCGCGGCGCCGGCTCCGATCAGGCTCCCGATGGCACCGACCTTCTGCTGCTCCTGGGCCCGGTTGAAAAGCCGCGCGTCCATGTTGGCCTGGTTCTGCATGTTCGACTGCCCGAGGCGCCGGCCTTCCTGGAGCTCGTAGGTCCCCAGGGTCTGGCTCGGCTGGAGCGGGTTCAGGATGAAGGGCGACGTGATCGACTGGACGTTCCCCAGGGCGCGCTGGCGCTCCCCCTCGACAAAGGAGCGCAGCCGCAGCGACCGGTCGAGTGCCAGGGCGGGGGACGCGGTCGATCCAGGCGACGCGAGGGCGTTCTCGGCCCTGAAAGTCCCCGCGACTTCGTCCAGGATCCCTTGCGGAACCGCCTCGCCGGAGAGTCTCCCCGAGTAGAGGTCCAGGGCGCTCTTCAATCCCGGGAAGAGCTCGAACTGCTGGTTCACGACCGATCCCTGGTTCCGGAGAGCCGCCTGGACGGCCGGGTCGATCAGGGCGTCGGCCGAGACCGGAGTCTCGTACTGGGGGGCCCGGAGCCGATGCTGCCCGAACAGGTTGAATGCCATCAGCGCACCTCCGTCAGAGACAGGATCTGGGACAGCCCAAGCTCACGGGAGATCGCCGAGAACCCGACGACGATTGGCGTGCCGTTCCCGACGACCATTGCGGGGGCCTGGGGAAACGCGAGCTCGATCGCCGGCCGGATCCACTCCCAGTTTCGGGTGAAAATCCGCCAGTGGCCCGGGCGACTGGCGACCTCCTTCACGCGGAAGATGTCCACGTCCTGCCGACCTCGGACGCGCTCCTCGAGGATGTCGCAGTACTCGCAACCGGCCGACAGGAACAGGCGCTTCGGCATTATGGTCAGTCTTTCTTGCAGAACACCACTCCCACGAAATCGGGCACGGAGGTCGAAAACTGGTTGAACTTCACGGGGTTGAACCCGCCGGTCCCCTGCGTTCCCATCCTCACGACCGTTCCGTCGTAGGCCATGAGGGCGGTCGACCCGACCACGATCGGACCGGGGCCGGTCTCCTCGATGAAGGCCGGCTGGGATCCTCCCGTGCTGCCGTAGGTCGAGGCCCCCATCGGGAACCGGTTGTCGAGCGCCGTGAGGCGCGTGTACCCGCTCGGACAGGCTCCGGTGGACATGACGATCATCCCTGACTGGACCCCGTCCATCGTGTTCCCGAAGAGGAGCCCGATGCAGGAATTCGTCCCGCCCTGGAGCACGCGGCCGAACGCCCCGACGAACCCGGCCTGCCCGACGGCCTTTCCCTGGCTCGCGGTCGAAAGCCCCAGGTACTGGCCGATCGTGGCGGACCCCAGGAGGTTCACGGTCGCGTAGCCGATCCCGCGCACGGTCGCCACGGATCCGCCGGCGGCCGCCTCGAGGAGCACCATCACCTCGCCGCGGTGCGTCGCGGCGGCGGTTCCCTGAACCGTGATGAAACACGATGCGGTATTGGTCCCGGCCACAACCACGTCCCCCTTGGTCAAGGACAG
>CAYQRN010000010.1:0-39536 GCA_964419995.1 uncultured Planctomycetia bacterium | reverse complement strand
CCGGAGCCCTCGGCCTTCCCCTCGATGACCGGAAGATCTTCGGAGATTCCACGTTCGCCGGGAGCGGCATCGTGGGTCAGGGCTACAGCGTCTTCCAGACGAGCCCGGCCATCCCGCCCCTCGCGGGAACCGGCGCCTTCAACGAGGGCGGGATGAACAACACGTTTGCCAACCTCATCGCCGGCGGATCCGGCGGCGGCGGCGGCGGCGGCACGACGTCCATCCTCATCCCCTGCGTGTCCCTCGGGGGTCGCGGCGGCAATGGCGGCGGCGCCGCGATCCTGCTTTCGGATCGGAAGACGTTCTTCGGCGCCGGCGCGCGGATCTGGGCCGACGGCGAGACGGGACTCCCGGGGATCGATGCCTTCCCCGCCGCCAACCAGAATCCCATCTTCCTCTTCTGCCAGGCCGCGTCCGGAGGCGGCGGTTCGGGAGGCGCCGTCTACATCCTCTCCATCGTGGACGTCTGCTTCGCCGCCTTCACCTGCACATCCACGGGACCCGAACCCGGTCCCGCCCCGGCAGCGCCGGTCATCGACGCGAGAGCCGGCGCAGGCGGCGCTCAGCCGCCCATCGTCCAGCTCGCCACGTCCGACGGAGGCGCCGCGGGGCCCGGCCGGATCCGCATCGCCGTCAACGCGGCAAGCCCCTATCTCGCGGCCTTCCGGAGCCGCGTGCTCTCCCTGTTCCAGCCCTTCGACCCCCTCGTTCCGGGCCACGCTCCCTTGACGCCAGCGCCACTCCTGTCGGGCGCCGCCGATCCGGCGGCGGAGCTCATCGCAACGGGCTGGTTCCAGTACGTGAACAGCGAGAACTGACGCGCCGAGGCGGAGCGCCGCCGCGCCACTCCCGACGCCGCCGGTCGTTCGAGCCGACACTCCGGAGATCCGCGGATCGGCTCGCTGCCCGGCGCCCTCGGGGCCGCCGGGCGTGTCCACCAGTCACCGGGGGCGGGGCGTCGTGCGCCGGAACGTGATCGGCCCATCCTTCGGATCGGTCCACTCGAGCGTGTCGCCGTCGATCAGGCGGTACGCGCCGGTGTAGACCTCGCCGTCGGACGACTCGACCTCCCAGCGACCGCCGGAAGCATCCAGCGCTCCCCGCAACCCGTTCCCGCGGCTCCCGGCCGCGGTCAGGAACACCGAGATCTCGCCGGCGGCGCCAAGCTCCATCGTCATGTCGCGGCCGTGGATCGTCGCCGTCCAGGCGCCGACGATCGCGGGGTCGACCCGTCGCGGACCGCGGGGTCCCTTCGAGGCCGCGGCGCCCCGCCGCAGGAAGGGCTCTCCGCTGGCCGCGTCGATCGCCACGTCGTCGAGATCGCGGGCTCCGCACACGAGGAGCCCGCCGATCCCCTGGCACGCGATCCTCATCGAGCGTCCGATCCAGAGGAAGCGACCCTTCATCGCCTCCGCGAGCGCGGCGTGCGCGGGAGGGAGATCGCGCCCCGCGCGGGACGCCTCGCTTCGGATGCCGCCCGCGAGCGCGTCTCCCGAGACGAGCGTGAGGATCATTGGGTCGACGGGAATGCGATGGTCGACTGCGAGGAGACGGGCCGCGGCCGCCTCCGGAGCGAGGATCGCTTCCGGTGCCGCCGGCGGCGCGGGGTCCTGCGGCCCCAGGCGGTGGTCGAATTCGTCGACGCGGATCAGCATCCCCTCCCCTGTCGGGAACATCCCGACCGAGAGCAACGACGCGGAGCCGGGCGCCCCGGGCGGGGTCACGTAGAGGAAGGTCGCACGGTCCATCTCGAAGCGGCCGGACGATGGCTTCCCCGACAGCTCGACGCCGCAGAAGCGCAGGGTCGGATCCCAGCTCGCGGCGAATGCGTCCGCCTCCTGCCGGTAGAACGCCCAGTCTCGCTGCGAGAGGGGATGCGTCCTGCCGCGTCGAAGCTCGTCCGCGAGCCGCTCGCGGTCGCGCTGTCCCGAGAGCTCTTCCCGGGTCGTCTCGACGCCCGTTGCGGCGTCGATCGTGACCCGCGCGCCCGGTGCAGGGTGCGCTCCGCTCATGTCGACCGCCGTGATCGCCCAGATCGCCGCGTCCGGCTTGCCCGGAGCTCCCGTGACGCCCGCGAGGTTCGCGTCGATGAAGCTCCGGCCGTCCGCCGGGGGCGGGGAGAATCCACGTTCGCGCGCCTTCGCGAGCGCCAGGTCGAGATCGAGGACCGGTTCGGGAATCGGAACGAGGATGCCGGCCGCGGGGACCTCGGGCCCCTGCGCGGCGACGTGCCCGCTTCGCTCGATCCCGTAGGTCCTCGCGGCGGCCGCAGCCGGAGAGTGGACGTAGATCGCGAGGTACCCTCCATGGGGGTTCTGAGGATCGATGAGGCGGTCGAGGTCGACCCGGCCGTCGACGCCCGCCTTCACGAACACGCCCGTGACGACGGCGTCCGCCCGCCACGCGCGCGCCAGCGCGAGCGCTTCCGCAACGCAGGGCATCACCCTGGCGACGGATCTCGGGGAGGCGCCGCCCGCCGGCGCGGATTCGGCTACCGCCGCATGTCGCCGCGTCCACCGGGCCGCCCCGAGCCTGCCCGTGAGCACGACCGTGTCCTGATCGGCGAACTCGTAGGCCCCGCCGTCGGTCCAAGGTGTGCCGGCCGTCGACGTCAGGTTCCATCGCCCGCCGGATGCCGTGAACGTGCCGCTGTGTCCGGGCTGCGCCGTCGCGCTCCGGATGCTGAACGTGTACGCCCCCGACGCGGCGATCTCGAGCTGCCACCGATCCGCGCCGACCGCGAGCTCCCAGACTCCGGCCATGCGCGGATCGACGGTGGCCTGCTCGTTCTGCGCGGAGGCCCGAGCCCCCGCGATCGCAAGCGCGGAGACCGCGGCGATCGATCGCAGGATGTCCCACCTCATCGGATGCTCCTTCCGGAAATGTCCCGCCGCCCCGGAGTCTACCCTCGCGGCGGCCGGATCGTCTAACGGCGCGGAGGATCGCCGCGGCGTTTCCTGGGCCGCGCCAGCCGCGCCTGCCGTTCCAGCATCCGCGCGTCGAGGCGGTCCTGCTCGCGGCCGGTGGCGCGCTTGTTCTCGAGCAGGCAGCCCCGCGAGAGGAAGGCGGCGATCTGCCCTTGATAGGTTCCCCGCACGCGCGTCCTCCACGCTCTCGCCGAGTCGACTCCGCTGATCGAACCCATGAGGTCGACCCGGTTTGGAGGATGGCCGAGCTGGATCACGTTGTCCGCGGTGAAATCAGACTCCTCGAGCCCCAGGGAACCGAAGCCGAACTCGTCGAGCGCGGCCAGGACCCTCGGGAGGTTCTCCGGGGTCAGGCGGAGCAGGATGTCGAGATCCTTGGTTCCCCGCGCGTACCCGTGGAAGGCCACGGCGTGCGCTCCGACGATCAGGAACTCGACCCTGTGCCGGTTGAAGGCCGCCACCAGGTCCCCGAAATCATCGGTCCGCTCCTCAGGCATCCGCTCTCCGCACGACCCGGACCGTCCGCGTCATCGACGCCGCGCCGCCGCGTCGCTTCTGCCTGCCCAACCGGATGCGCAGGAGGTCGACGTCGGCGACGCGCGCGGCGGGCGATAGCGCCAGCATCCCCGCCAGCATCTCGTCCTCGTTGCTTGCGTGAGCCTCGGCAGCGGTCCTGACTCGCGCGACCCGCGCGATTCGACCGGCCGCGGCGCCCCGGCTCCACGCGATACCGAGGTCCTCCAGGCGCCGCAGCGCCAGGCCCCGCGGCCGGGATCGACCCCGGAGCCACCGCCAGAGCGTCGTCTCCGCCACCCCGATGAGGACCGCGGCCTCGGCACGCCCGCCGGCCCGCTCCACGAACGTCTCGAGCTCGACCATGCGACCCAGGGTAATGCATCTGCATTGCATTTGCAATACGTCCCGACACGACACGGCGCCTTGACGTCGTGCGCAACCCGGAGCCCGGATTCGGGCCATGGCCTGGTTCCAGCCACTGTCCGAGTCGCCGGCCAACCCCGGACAGAAAGCCCCTTCCAAGGGGCTTCGACGCAGCCGACCCCGATCCGAAGGCCCACTCCGCCCCGGGAGCCAGCCGGCAGCGGTTCGGGACGAGGACCTACCGCCCGGGGAAACCCGCCGCCTCGAGGAACCGGAAGGTCGCGCCGGCGATGATCCGGTGCTGGAGCGCGTTGCCGTGGGGGTCGCGCCGCAGGGTGAAGCGGCGGCGGAACTCCGCCGCGAACCTGGCCGGATCCGCGATGCGGAGGCCGAAGGTCTCCGCCGTGAGGGCCATGACGCGGACGCCGCCATGATCGGCCGCGAGGCGGGCGAGCTCCCGCTCGAGGACGGCGCTGCCGGGGGCTCCGTCGACGTTGTAGACGACGAAGACGAGGGGGATGCCGGCGCCGGCGCATCGCGCGACCAGGGCATCGACGTGGCCGCGCTCCCGGCGCCAGAAAGCCTCGCCCACGGCCGGATCGAAGTGCGCGGGGGGCCGGAACGGATGAGGTCCGAAGGGCGGCGCGATGGCCGCCACGATGCGGGGGAGCTGGAGCGAGAGCTTGTCGTGGAGGAATGGCAGGAACTGCGTGATCCGGCGGATCCACGCGCGCCGCCGCGCCGCCGCGAGGCGCGCGGGTATCGCCGCGGCGGGCACTTCCGTGAAGTTCCTCTGGCCAATGGCGATCCGCGCGATGACGAGCTCGGGTCGGCCGCGCGCGAGCACGCGGTCGAGGACGACCGTCTCGTGGAAGATCCCGTGGCCGGGGTGGCTCGCATTCACGAGCTGGAGATCGGGTCGGCCCGTGGCCGCACGGAGGCGGGGGATGAGCTCCGCCGTCCAGGTCTCCTCATCGCGGACGCCGGCGCCCATGGACTCGGAGTCGCCGATGGCGAGCACGAAGGGCCGGGTCCAGTCCGTCTCGGGTCCGCGATGCCCGTCGCTGTTCAGGCGAACGAGGGGGCTCTTCATCGAGACGTCGGCAAGCCAGATGAAGCCCTCCTGGGAAGGGGCGAGGACGCCCTCGAGGCGGTCGTCCGGCGTGTAGGCGAGGCGGCGGCGTGCCCCGGGGAAGCGAAGGCACATCTCCCCGAGAAGAAGCGCGAGAAGCCCCGTGAGGAAAGCCTCCTTCCAGAGGCTCCGGGCCACGCCGAGGACGATGCGCCACCGTTCCATCCGCCGCCTCCTCAGAACTGGAAGTAGATGAACGCGACGCCGGACTGCACGCCGTAGAGGACGAAGCTCATGAGGAGGAGCGCCATGACGAGGATCCGGAGCGGTCGCCGGAGCTTGAGCATGACGAGGTGGTCGTTCCGCGTGAACTGGAACCACTGGACGAGGAGAAGAGGCACGGCCAGGGCGGCGACGCGCGCCGCCAGCGCGACGAACTCGGCGTCGATGCCGCACCCGTTGCGGAACGAGAGAACCATCTCCGCGATCTGAGCGAAGCTCTCGTCCGATTCCCGGCCGCTTGGAAGGACGGTGCGCCGCGTACAGCGGAAAAGGAGCCAGCCGACGAGCGTGAGATGGAACATGGCGACGACGGACGGCAGGGCGCCGAGCCCCGCGCGGAGGGGACGCACGGCGGCGCGGGCGCCGCCCATCAGGCGCTGGAGGATCAGGATGAGGCCATGCCACGCACCCCAGGCCACGAAGTTCCACGCAGCGCCATGCCAGAGTCCGCCGAGCAGCATCGTAGTGGCCAGATTCGCGTAGGTCCGGCCGGGGGAGCGCCGATTGCCGCCGAGGGGGATGTAGAGATAGTCCCTGAGCCAGGAGGAGAGGCTGATGTGCCAGCGCCGCCAGAAGTCGCTCGGGTTCCGGGCGAAGTAGGGAAGGTCGAAGTTGACCATGAGCTCGAAGCCCATGAGTCGCGCCGTGCCCCGTGCGATGTCGGAGTAGGCGGAGAAGTCGCCGTAGATCTGGAAGGCGAAGGCGACGACGCCGAGGTAGGCCGTGGCGGCGCCGACCCCGGCCGAGCCATCGAAGATCGGATCGGCGATGAAGGCCATGTTGTCGGCGATGACGACCTTCTTCCAGAGCCCCCAGCCGATGAGCCAGAGCCCCGTGCGCACCTTCCAGGCGTCGATGACGCGGGGCCTCGAGCACTGCGGCAGGAGATGGGCGGCCCGCTCGATGGGGCCGGCCACGAGCTGCGGAAAGAAGGAGACGAAGAGCGCGAAGTCGAGGAGGTTCCGCGTGGGCTGCAGGTGGCCCCGGTACACGTCGACGGCGTAGGACATCGTCTGGAACGTGTAGAACGAGATGCCGACCGGGAGGACGATGTCGAGCCGCAGGATCGCGGGGTCGACGCCGGCGCCCGCGACGAGCGTCGCTGCGGAGTCGACGAAGAAGTTCCAGTACTTGAAGAACCCGAGGATCGTGAGGTTCGACGTCATGCTGAGGGCCACGAGGACCTTCCGGCGGCGGGGCGACGTCGTGGAGCCGAGGAGGATCCCTACGACCCAGTCGATGAGCGTCGAGACGAGGAGGAGGCCGAGGAACCGCCAGTCCCAGCGGGCGTAGAAGACGAGACTTGCCGCGAGGAGGACGATGTTCTGGGAGCGAACGGTGCGGAGAGAGAGGTAGGCCGCGTAGACGGCGGCGAAGAAGACCACGAATTCCCACGAGTTGAACTGCACGGCGCCCTCTGAGAAGCCCGGATGCTATCGGGAGTTCGGGGGTGCGATCTGTCGGCAGGAGGATCGGATGGCATTCGGGCGGCATCGCGGGGGTCGATCACGCCGCTTGCGGGCAGTGCCCAAGTCGAAGCCGCCAAAGACTTAGGAGACCGCACCCCCGGCGTCGGGGACGCGATCCCGGAGCCGGCCCGTCCGCGCCGCCCGATCCGAGGTATCCTATTCCAAGGTCGGGCTTTCCGGCGCCGGCTCCCTCCGCGAGAGCCGCATCACCGGAAAGGCATGGGGCGCCGCGCCCTCCGCCGAACCCGACTTGCCGCACGAGAGAACGAAGCAATGAAGCCCACGACAGCCTTCCTGCTCTCCCTCTCCCTGCTCGCCGCGACACCCGGGCAGACGCCCCTCGACGTCGTGCTCGACGCGACATCCCCCGGCGGCACCGACAACACCGCCGTCCGGATCGTCCAGGAGTCGCTGCATCCGGCAGGCGTTCTCCTCGACATTTCGATGAACGGCGATCCGGGCTGGGTCGGCGTTCCCTTCATCTCCCTCGAGGGCGACCCGCGAGCCGGCAACACGACGCTCCTCGATCTCTTCCCGAGCCTCGCGCCGGATCGGATCGTCTTCCCGAAGGACACCTTCGCCCTGGCCACCTATCTCCTCACGTACCAGCCCTTCTTCCCGATGCAGCCAACCCTAGATCCCTTCCCGCCCGTCGTGGTCGGCGGGGACTTCGACACCACGGTCTGCGCCCAGCTCGCCGCCCAGCTCATCGGCGGCCCGTCGACGGCCACATCCATCTCGGACGGCATCACACTCGCATTCCTCCGCGACCCCACCCCGTCCAGGGTTCCGGCTCCTGTCCCGACCGCCGGGGCGTGGTTCGGCCGTTCGCTGGCTGCGGGCGATCTCGATGGCGACGGCGTCGACGACCTCGTCGTGGGTGCCCCCGGGGAGGCCGTGGCGGGCCTGCCGCGGGCGGGTCGCGTGTACATCTACCTCGGTGTGGCGCAGGGTGGCCTCTCGGGCGTGCCCTTCATCCTCGAGGAGACCGTCCTGCCGGGGACCGGCGGAACGGCCCTGAATCCCGGCCCCGGGGCCTTCGCCGAGTTCGGACACGCGGTCCTCCTCGCGGATTTCGACGGCGACGGCCGGGACGAGCTCGTCGTGGGCGTCCGCCGCGGCGATGGCCCGGTCCAGGAGCCCGACACCGGCGAGGTCTACGTCTATCTCGAGCTCGACACCCTCCTCACCGCGTCGCCCGCGATCCTCGAGCCCGCGCCTGATGACGTCCGGGTGATCGGACCCGCCGTTCCCACGCTCCTGGCTCAGTTCGGGTATTCCCTGGCCTCGGGCGACGTCGATGGCGACGGCACCCCGGATCTGGCGGTCGGCGCCCCGTTCACTTCGGCGACAGGCGCGGGCAATGAGGCAGGCCGGGCCTACGTATTCCTCGGCCCCATCCTGCCTCCCCCCCCACCGCCCGCCCCTCCGATCGTGTTCGAGTCCTTCCTCCTCAAGGACGGCGTCGAGGCTGCCTACGATCGCTTCGGCTCCTCCCTCGCCCTCGCCGATCTCGACGGCGACGGCCGGGCGGAACTCGCGGTAGGTGTTCCCGGTGAGGCCCACGGCGCCACGGAGAGGGCGGGCAAGGTCGTCGTCTTCGGCTTTCCCGCCGGAGGCGGGAACCCGATCGTCCTCTCGGAGTTCGCCGACGCGTCGCCCGGCCCCTTCGAGGGCTTCGGCCTCGCCCTCGCGGCATCGGATCTGAACGGCGACGGTCGCGCCGACCTCGTGGCGGGGAACGACGACACCCGTCCCGGCCTCCCCTTCGCCGGACAGGCCGCCGCCCGCTTCTATGGTCCCGCCCTCTCCGTGGAGTCCGTGGCCCTCGACGAACCGGGGGCGTCCCCCTTCAACCAGTTCGGCAATGCCCTCGCCGCCTTCGATCTCAACGACGACGACATCCAAGATCTCGTCATCGGCGCACCTTCGGCCACCGCCGGCGGAATGCCCTACGCGGGCCTCGCCTGGGTCCTCATCGGCCGCCATGCCTCCCCCGTCACGGGCATGGCCGACTTCGGCGATGCCTTCTCCCGCGTCCGCCTGCAGGCCGCCGCGCCCTCCCTCTACGGCGGCTTCGGATCTTCCTTCGCGGCCGGCGACTTCGATGGAGACGGCGTCCGCGATCTCGTCATCGGTGCGTGGAAGGAGACCGACACCGTGAACGGCCACTCCTTCGCCGGCGCCGTCCACATCGTCCACGATCTCCTCAAGCGCCGCACAAGCCAGTTCCCGCCCGCCCAGGCGCAGCAGAGTCCCTGACGTCCGTCGGGTCCGCTGACCAGACCCCGGCCCCGGCCGCTGCTTCGACGCGGCCGGCCACCGGGGCCCTCCGTCCGGGCAGCCGTCCTGCCCTCGGGGCGACTCCTGTCGCTCAGTACCCGACCGTCACGGTCACGCCGTTGCTGATGTCGACGCCGAAGGGCCCGGCCGTCGGGAAGAGCGCCGCCTGCAGCGTCACCTGCACGCCGATCAGGCTCCCGTCCAGCGGCAGCGTCAGGGAGGCGCCCCACCCTCCCGCTCCGCTCGTCGCCACCGGCAGGGCGGGCACGAACGTGGCGAGGTCCAACGCGATCACGACGCCGAGCCCGATCGGCGCCAGCACAGCCCCCCCCGGACTCAGGTACAGCATGCCCGCGGCGTTGGGCGTGGCCTGCCCCAGCGACAACGCGGTCGCCTGCCCGACGCGCGGCAGGGTGCAACTCAGGACGGGCACCCCCGCGCCGCCGGCTCCGGCCCCCACGGACACCGCCATTCCCGCCCCCGCGCCACTGCTGACGCGCGCCACCGTATGATCATCGGCCGCCTCGATCTCGACCCACGTGAGGCCTGAGGGCAGCGATGGGACGTCGCACTGGCCAACGTGGTTTCTACCCCAGGCAACGACCGAACCGTCGCTGCGCCTCGCGACGGTGTGGTGGAAGCCGGCCGCGATTTCCACGTATCCGAGCCCCGGGGGCAGCGGCGGAACGTTGCACTGACCGTAGGCGTTATGCCCCCAGGCCACGACGGAGTTGTCGCTCCGCCGCGCGACCGAATGTTGCCCGCCCGCCGAAACCTCGACGTAGCTGAGCCCCACGGGCAGCGGCACGACGTTGCACTGGCCATAGCCGTTGTACCCCCAGGCGACGACGGAACCGTCGCTCCACCGAATCACCGTGTGGCCCCCACCCGCTTCGACATCGACGCACGTGAGTCCCGCCGGCGGCCCCGGGACGTCGCACTGACCGGCGGCATTCTGCCCCCAGGCCACGACGGAGTTGTCACTCCGTCGCGCGACCGTATGCTGCCCTCCCGCCGACACCTCGACGTACGTGAGCCCCGATAGCGGTGCCGGCACATTGCACTGGCCGAAAGTGTTTTGCCCCCAGGCGACGACTGGTCCGTCGCTCCGCCGCGCCACCGTGTGGCGCCCGCCAGCAGCCACATCGACCCAAGTCGACGCGTACGGCAGCGGCGGAACATTGCACTGGCCCTCCCCGTCCGCCCCCCAGGCCACGACAGAGCCGTCATTCCGCCGCCCGATCGTGTGCTCTCCGCCGGCCGCGACCTCGACGTACGTCAGCCCCGAAGGCATCGCCGGGACGTTGCACTGGCCATAGGTGTTCCGCCCCCAGATCACGACCGAACCGTCGCTGCGCCGCGCGACCGTGTGGCCCCAGCCCGCCGCAATCTCGACGTACGTGAGCCCTGAGGGCAATACCGGGACATTGCACTGGCCGTGGCCGTTCTGCCCCCAGGCGACCGCGGAGCCGTCGCTTCGCCGCGCGACGGTGTGGCCTTCGCCCGCCGCGATATCGACGTATGTGAGCCCCGAGGGCGCTGCCGGGACATCGCACTGGCCGTGGGCGTTCTGCCCCCAGGCGACCACGGAGCCGTCGCTCCGCCGCGCGACCGTGTGAGCAAAGCCTGCTGCAACCTCGACGTACGTGAGCCCCGAGGGCAGTACGGGGACATTGCACTGTCCGTAGCCGTTGTACCCCCAGGCAACGGCCACGCCATCGCTCCGTCGTGCGACCGCATGTCCCCAACTCGTCGAGACCTCGGCATATGTAACGCCGAAGGGCAGCGTCGGGACGTTGCACTGTCCGTAGCCGTTGTACCCCCAGGCGACGACCGATCCGTCGCTCCGCCGCGCGATCGTGTGGTCTTCGCCCGCCGCGATCTCGACATAGGTGAGACTCGACGGTGGCACCGGAACGTTGCACTGGCCGGACACGTTGAGTCCCCAGGCAACGACGGAGCCGTCGCTCCGCCGCGCAACCGTGTGCCGGCCTCCTGCCGAAACTTCCACGTAGTCGAGCCCCGAGGGCAGGGCAGGCACGTTGCACTGACCGCCCGCGTTGTCTCCCCAGGCGACTACGGAGCCGTCGCTCCGCCGCGCAACCGTGTGATGGTGGTTTGCCGCGACCTCGACGAACGTCTCGTCGTGGAGCCTGCTGTCGAAGACCTGGCCACCCCACCCGACGACGTCGGCCTTTCCGGTGGACGCAGCGATGGCCGCCACGACGGCCGCCCGGGCGTTGACGAAGCCCCAACCGAACATCGTGTCGTAACCGGTGACGCCGAGATCGACGGTCGACTCCTGCAGGACCGACTCGACCTGCGGCGGAGTCAGCGCGCCGTTGGCCGAGACGGCGAGAGCCGCGACGCCGGCGGCGAAGGCGGAGGCGTACGAGGTGCCCGACAGAGTCGTGTAGTCGCCGGACGCCTGGTAGCCCGCAGCGCCGGTGCGATCGGTCGTGAAGATGCCATCGCCGGGGGCCGAGTAGGCGAGGCCGGGGCCGTGGTTGCTGAAGGCCGCCAGGGCGCCGGTGGCGGTCAGAGCCGCCACGGCGTTCACCGAGGAGATGCTGGCCGGGTAGTAGAGAGACGGGTTCGCGGTGTTTCCGGCCGACGCGAAGTGAACGATCCCGCCCGCCTTCGCCGCCGCGTACTTCGCGTCGATCGCGGCCGAGGTGAACCCGTAGGTATTGCTGTTGTTCGTGACGCGCGCCCCGAGGATCTGCGCCCAGGCCAGGGCGGAAACCGTCCAGCTCGTCTGCGAGGTCCACTGGCCATCGCACGTGGAAGGGTTGCTGATCATCGCCCGCGCTGACGCGATCCGGCAGCCGGGGGCGATGCCGCAACTCCCGACGTGGTTGTCTTTGATCGCCGAAATGCAGCCCGCCACGGCCGTCCCGTGGTTGTCGCATCTGTTGACGGGCCCCCCGCCGCCGTTCTGGCCGGTGAAGTCGGCTCCGGCAATCTGATGGATGTCCGGGTGCGCCTGGTCCACGCCGACGTCGATCACGACGACGATGGCGGAGAGGCTTCCGGTCGTGAGCTCCCAGGCCTCAAGTCCGTCCATGTCCATGTCGGTCGTCCCGCCGGTCTGGCCGGCGTTGTGGAGCCCCCAGCTCTGGGAGAAGTCCGGGTCGTTCGCTGGCCGTCCGGTGAAGACGAAGTCAGGCTCCGCAAAGCGGACGGAAGCGCTCTCGGCCAGGGCGTTGGCCCTGGCCAGGACCGCGATCCCGCTCCGGGAGACCTTGCGGGCGCGCCAGGCGCCCCGCATGGCGGCGAAGTTCGGCTCGAGCAAGGCTCCCGGACACGCGTCCGCGAGGGCAGCCCTCTGTCCATCCAGGCTGCCGCCGTCGCCGAAGCCGACCAGGAGGTCCGGGGTCACGAAGACGGGGTCGCCGTCATCGCCGGTGAAGACCGGCGATGCGAAGAGACCGCGACCGTCCTCGGCGATCGCGGCCACGAGGGACCTGATCCCGGCATCGTGACGCAAGGCGATGGGTGTCGCGACGAGCGACCAGCCCGGGATCGGCCAGGGCGCGAGGTTGCCGGCGTGGATGCCGAAGTCCCCGAGGACAATCTCCGCCTCCTCGGCGTCGGGCGACTGGAAGACGGCGATCCGCGTCGGATCGAGCAGGAGCGGGATCCGCTCCTGGAAGCGGTATCGATGCCAGGCTCCCTCCTCCCCCTGGCCGAACGCGAATCGGGCAACGAGAACGACCAGCGCCGCGAGATTCCGTCGCTTCATGGCGAGGCTCCAAGGTGAACCGGCCTTGGTCTGCGGCAGTGCCGGACGATCGAGAGTATTCGCGGGCCGAACGTCCCTGTCAAGCGTCCCGGCCGGGAGGGCAAGGCGGCGGCGGTTCAGCCTGCGGCTGGCCCGGGGGCGATGGGGCGGGGCGGACAGGACGCGACCCGCCGGACCGGCGGGTCGCGAGGTCGCTCGTGGACGCAAGCACGCCCGCCTGCAGCCGGGGCGCTCCCGCGGGGCGGCGCCTGCCGCCCGGAACGATCAGAGGCGGTTACGGCGCCGCCGCCGGTGGTTGGCCGGCCACTTCCCGTGATTCGCCTTCTTGGCTCGTCTGCTGTTGCGAGGCATGGTGCGTCTTTCCGGTCGGGCTCCAGCACCCAGGGCTCCGCGCGCCACCGCGCAGGGCCGTCGAACAGGGCTCGTTCGCGCGCGTCCGCGATCGGACGCCCCGCCCCGGGTTCTCCGTCCCGTGGCGGGCCGGGATAGTCGCAAAGGGATCGGAGGAGGGCAAGGGCGGGACCCCGCCATCCCCGCCAGCGCCGCCATGAGGGAAGTCGAGGTCAAGATCGCGGCCGGGAGCCGCGCCGCCGCCCGCCGCAGGATCCTCGCCCTCGGGGCGCGGCAGGTCCGGCGCCGAACCTTCGAGGACAACAGGATCTACGACGACGCGCAGCGATCCCTGCGCAAGCGCGGCCGCGTCCTCAGGGTCCGCTCCGCGGGCGGCATCCACACCCTCACGTTCAAGAAGAAGCCCGACGAGCCCGACTCGCGCCGGTACAAGATCCGCATCGAGCACGAGACGCGGATCGAGAACCCGGAGCAGGCGAACCGGATCCTCGCGGATCTCGGGTACCAGGAGACCTACCGCTACCAGAAGTACCGGGAGACCTTCCGTTTCCGCGGAGTCCTCATCGAGATCGACGAGACGCCGATCGGCGTCTTCCTCGAGCTCGAGGGCGCGCCCGCCCGCATCGACCGCGTGGCCGCCCTCCTCGGACACGGCCCGGCCGACTACATCCGCCGGAATTACCGCCGCCTCCACGAAGAGCACGCCGGATCCTCGGAGCCGGGCGACCTCGTCTTCCCGTCGCGCCGCCGCGGCGCGGGCCGATAGGCCGGCGGCGCGTCCCGCGCTATCGGAAGAGGTTCGGCCAGCGGCGCTGGAGCTCGGCGCCGTCGGGTTCCGGCATGGAGGCGAAGAACCGATTGAAGCCGTCCTCGAAGTCGGTCTTCGAGACGCCGAACCACGCATCGAAGGACGCGAGCCGGGCAGGTTCGGCGGCCGCGGTCCAGAAGGCACGTTTCAGGGCGAGCTGCCAGCGTCCGCCGGCACCGTGCATGAGGTACCAGATCACGGCCCAGGATCGGGCGTAGATCCTCGAGTCGAGGACGCCGCGCCGCGTCACGATGGTCGCATCGAGATCCTCGGAGAGCCGAGTCTTCTCCGCGGCGCCGAGGCCGCGCTTGAGCATCCAGAGCCGGAGGAGGTGAGGCTCGGCCGGGCCGAGGGCTCCGTCGCGGACCGGAAACGCGGAGACGTAGTCCGGGAACCCCTCGACGAGCCAGAGGGGCAGCGTGAGGACGTTGCCGATACCCCAGATCCGCGCCATGAGACCGTGGCACGTCTCGTGGGCGTAGGCAGTGAGATCCTCGCCGTGGGCCACGACGCGGTCCTGCTCGTAGTCGTAGAAGCCCTCGGCGCCCTCGAGCCCCTTCATGGTGGCGGCGGCATGGCGGCGGAACCGCACGGCGTCGCGGAACGCGAGGATCCGGATGGGGCGGCGGAGGCGCTCCGCCCGGGCGAACCCCCCGTCGAACCGGTCGCCCGCGAAGGCCCCGTGGAGGGCTTCCGCCACCTCGAGGAGCCGCCTCGCGAACGCCTGCGAGACGTCGGTCCGAACCTCGAACCGCGAAGATGACGCCCGATGGCGAAGCGCCGCGACGTCGTCGGGCGCGCCCGCCGGCGAGGGCAGCCCGAGGAGGGGCGCCGCGAGGAAGGCGAAGCCGACCCGCAGCGGGATCCGTCTGGCCGGCGTGCGCGTCAACGCTCCCTCGCCGGCCCTTCGAAATCGTCGGTCCGGAAGGGCGAGGCCGGAAGCCCGTCCCGGTTCCAGAGGTTTCCGTCCGGGCAGTTGGACCAGCCATAGCGGACAGCCACCGGAACCTTCACGTCCGGGCTCCGGACGATGACCTTCGCGCCCTCGATCCGGGCTGCGGCCGGCACGAAGCGCCGGTCCTCGCCGGCCACCTCGAAACCGGCGAGCGGTCCGCCCCGCGCCTCGAGCCCGGACTCCGCGTGCTGAAAGGACAACACGGCGGAGTCTCCTTCGACAACCATGGCCGCATGGAGCGGGCCGTGGCATGGGACGGCCTCTCCGTACACCATGGCCCGGGCGAGTCTCGCGAGGCGGTCCCCCACCGTCTCCTTCCGCCGAGGATGGATGTCCTTCGGATCGCCGACATCGGTGATGACCGCCATGCCCGCATGTCTCACGTCCCGCGCCGTCATGAGCTGGGCCTCCCGCAGCGCGGCCCACGAGGTCTCCCCGGGCGTCGCGTCCCGCGCCATGAAGGGCGCGAGCTGGACGAAGAGGAAGGGGAAGTCGCCCTGCCCGAACGCGGCGCGCCAGTCCCGGATCATGGCGGGGAACAGGCGGCGATACTGCCGTGCGCGGGAGGCGTTCGACTCGCCCTGGTACCAGATTGCACCCCGGATCGCGAAGGGGACGAGGGGAGCCACCATGGCGTTCCAGAGGCCGCTCGGGCGGCCCGGGCTCTTCGCCGGATCCACGGGCGCCCTCGGGGCCGGCGGGGCCTTTCTTCCGCCGGCGGCGGCGGTTTCCGCCGACGCGGCGCGAGCCGCCACGACGCGTTCGTGGGCCGCCAGATCCTCGGGGTATCGCCGAATGGCCGCAGCATGGGCCTTCAGGATCTCCGCCAGTCCCGGGTCTCCCTCCAGCACTTCGTGCCGTGTCCAGGCCTCCGCAGGAGTGCCTCCGTAGGAGCTGTCGATGAGGCCCACGGGGCAGCCGAGCGCCGTGCGGAGACTCCGTCCGAACCAGAAGCCCACCGCCGAGAATTCCTTTGCCGTCTCCGGGGATGACTCCGACCAGGCGGCATCGACATCCCGCTCCGGGAGATCCGCCGCCCGCGACGGGACCGTGAAGAGCCGGAGGAGTGGGTCGGCAGCCTCCGCGGCTCCCTTCTCCGCCTCGTCGGTGAGTCTGAGCGGCCACTGCATGTTGGACTGCCCGCTGCAGATCCAGACTTCGCCGATGAGCACGTTCCTCACTTCGACGGCGTGGCTTCCGCGGATCGTGAGGAGATGGGGACCTCCGGCCTCGAGGGGCGGGAGCCATGCGAGGAAGCGGCCGCCCGAGGCGGTGGTGTGGCCCTCCACGCCCGCCAGCGACACGACGATGTCCTCGCCATCCGGAGCCCGTCCGAAGACGGGGATCCGGACGCCCCGCTGGAGAACCGCCCCGTCGGTGAAGAGCCCGTGCGGCCGGATCTGGGCGGAGACACTCGGCGCTGCCACGGGAACGGCGGACATCAGCGCGAGGAGGATCGCGAGACGCTGGGACATGGAGACACCTCCGGCATGGATGGGGGGCCGGCGACGAGCTTACCCGGCCGGGCGAATAGGGGGAAGCCGGAGAGCCGGAGGCCGGTCATGGGCGGCGCCAGAGCCGCGTTCCTCCCGCCGGCCCCGCCACCGGGATCCACCCCGGCCGGGGCGGCTCGCCGGCCGGCGCGGCGCCGGCGCCGCCGAGCACGATGAGGAACGCCGGGTCGCCTCCTCCCGCCGGCGCCGGCGTCTCCGCGCCGGCGGGGCCCGATGGCAATCCCCACGGACCTCCCGGCGGGAGGTCGTGCGCCGCATGACGCGCGCCTCGCTCGAGGGCGATCCGGCAGTCCGCGTGGAGCGTCGGATCGAAATGGTGCGTGAACCGGGGCCGGAACGTCCCCCGATGGAGCGTGAAGGAAGCGCCGAGCGGCAGGAACGGAGCGGCGGCCATCGCTCGATCGAGATCGCGGCGCCCGCGGTGGCATCCGCTCTGGAAGACGGCAGCTCCGAGGATCACGAGGACGAACGCGACGCCGTGCGGGCGGCGGAAGAGTCTCGCCGCGACCCCGGAGAAGGGCACGAGAAGGATGAAGGCGAAGAGGAGCATCCGCTCGGGGATGTCCGTCACGGGACCGAGCCGGTCGGGTGCGAAAAGGGCCGTGACGACGAGCATCACGGCGGGAAGGAGCACGGGCAGGCGGCGCGTCTCCACGTCGAGCGTCCGCGCGCGGCGACCCGCGCGGAGACGCTCGAGGGCGATGCCGCCCACGATGAAGGCGAGAAGGAGCCAGGAGAGGACGAGGTCGAGCGTGCCGATGCCCCAGAGGGGCGGCGGCGACTGCACGGCGTCGATGAGCCGCCGGAAGGGGGAGGTGTATCCGATGTCCGCGCCGGCCAGGACGGGTCCGAGATGCGCGTGAACGGCCAGAGCGGCGGCCGGCGCCGCGGCGACAGCGAGATGGACGAAGCTCCTCCAGCCGCCGCGACGCTCGCGGATGAAGAACGCCGTGAGGAGAAGCGCCGCGAATCCGACGACGTCGAGGAGAGCGCCGGCGGCGAAGGCGAGGGCCGCGAGGAGGCCCCGCGGCCTCCAGAGGGCGGGAACGCCGCCGCGAAAGAGCGCGGAGGCGGCGAGGACGAGCGGCACGGCGAACATGCGGTCGTAACGGCCCTCGGCGAGGAGCGCGTTGTTGGCCACGACGGGCGCGAAGCCGGCGGAGAACGCGGTCCGCCGGCCGAAGGCCCGGATGAAGGGCACGAAGGCCGCGAAGACCAGGATGAGGCCGAGGGCGACGAGGGCGGGCTCGGCCGCGGCCGGGGAGAGGAGGCGGACGAGAGGTCCGAGGAGCCAGCGGGAGGCGAGATCGCCCGAAGGGCCGCCTCCGGACGCCCCGCCTCCGGAGAACGCCGCATCGCGCGCCGCGAGGAGCAGCGCGGCACCGTCCCGGGAGGGGAAACGGCGACTCCCGAGCACCGTAGCCGTGGTCGCGGCGGCACCGGCGGCGAGGACGAGGAGCGTGACGAGGCGGTGCGAGGCGTGTCGGACGAGACCCGGCATGTCGTTGGGATCCCCGGTCGACCCGCGCCGCGGCGCACCGCCGTCCCGGCAGAGGGCGGAACGATACCAGCGGATCCGCCGGCCAACGAGGTGGCAGGAGTCACGGCGGGGCCATATCATCGGAAAACACCCGCAGGACTCCATGGCCAACGCATCGCTCTTCTGCATGGACGGCTCGAGGCGCGGCGAGACGCTCTGCCCCCAAGGGGAGGCGATCCGCCTCGGAACGGATCCCGACTGCGATATCCGGTTCCACCCCGAGTCGGAGCCGGGCGTCGCGGGCTTCCACGCCGAGGTCCGGCGGGAGCCCGCGGGGTTCTCCGTCGTCGAGCGCAACGGGCGGATCTTCGTGAACGGCGACCGGGCCCCCGTCGCCGTCATCCGCGATGAGGACGTCATCCAGCTCGGCGAGGGAGGGCCGCGACTGCGGTTCCGGGCACAGGCGGGACGCGCGAAGACGGTGCGCCAGATGATCGTCGACTCCGCCGACGTGTCCCGCACCCGGAAGCCGGGCGGCACCACGGGGATGCGCCGGATGACGGCCTTCGCCCGGCAGTTCGCGCGCGAGGCCATCCGGCACTCCACCCGGAGGTTCCGGGTCGCAGTCACCCTTGCGCTCGTCGTCCTCGCCTCGATGGCCGTGTTCCTCGCCATCGAGCTGGCGAGGAGCCGGAGCGAGCAGTCGCGCCTGCGGCGCGAATCGTCGGAGCGGGAGACCGCCGCGCTGCAGAGGGCGGCCGAGCTCCAGGCGCGGCTCGACGAGATCCGCGTGCAGGCCCTCGAGGGCGAGAAGCTCGGGCGCGATCTCGTGGCCCAGATGAAGACGGCGGAGCTCAAGCTCCTCGACCTCGAGAAGGAGAGCACGGGCGCCCGCGACGCCATCGAGAAGTACGGGCGGGGCGTCTGCCTCCTCGTGGCGGCGATCCACTTCGCCGACGGGCGAACGCATCTCCCGATCCGCCACGCCGTCGACCGCGCCGGGCAGCCCCGACGGCGCCTCGACGGCAGCTTCGTCTGGACCACGGAGAAGGGCGAGGGAAACCCCCGGGCCACGCTCTGGGTCACGGGAACGGGGTTCCTCGTCTCGAAGGACGGGCTCATCGTCACGAATCGCCACGTCGCCGATCCCTGGAGCGACCGCGGGACCGCCGGCGAATTCCTGAGCCGCGGAGCGAAGCCGGTGCGGGGGGTGTTCCAGGCCTACTTCCCCGGCGTGCGCCGGCCCTTCCGTGTCGCACGGGTCCGCGTGGACGACGACGAGGACGGCGACGTCGGCCTCCTCATCGCCGACCTCGAGGGCGAGGACATCCCGGTTCTGCCCCTCGCGCCCTCCGGGGCGCGCCAGCGGCCGGGCGAGGACGTGATCCTCATCGGCTACCCGACGGGCCTCGCGGGCCTCGTCAACAAGCTCGGCGCCAGGGACATCGAGAAGGTCCTCGCCATCGACTCCCCCGACTACTCCCGCATCGCTGCCGTCCTCGCGGAGCGCGACCTCATCACGCCCTTCGTCACCGAGGGCGTCCTGAGCAACGTCCTGCCGGAGAAACTCGTCTACGACGCGGTGACGACGAAGGGCGGATCGGGCGGCCCCGTCATCACGCGCCGCGAGAACCTCGTCATCGGCATCAACCACGCCGTCCTCGAGAAGTTCACGGGCGCGAACTTCGGCGTGCCGGTGAGCTACCTTCACCGGCTCATCGCCGTGGCTCCCGATTTCACGCCCGCGCTGTCGCGCGCGGAGCTCGATCCGGCGGACGTCACCGGTGAGCCCGCGGAGGCGCTCGGAGGGGAGGCCGGACCGGAGTCCCGCCGATGAACGTGCCTGCGGCCGAGCCGACGGCGGCCGTCATCGTCATCGGCAACGAGATCCTCTCGGGCAAGGTCCAGGACACGAACTCGCCCTTCCTCATCGGCGCGCTGACGGCGCTCGGCATCCGGGTGACTCGGGTGGAGACCCTCCCCGACGCCTTCCCGGTCCTCGGCGAAGCGCTTCTCCGCCTCTCAGCGGAAGTCACGCACGTCTTCACGACGGGCGGAATCGGTCCGACGCACGACGACATCACGGTGCCGGCCCTGGCGGCCGCTTTCGGCGTGCCGCTCCGATGCGACCCCGCGCTGGCCACCGTCGTCCGGAGCTGGTTCGGCGACCGCACGACGGAGACCGTGCTCCGCATGGCCCTCGTGCCGGAGGGCGCCGAGCTCGTCTTCGGCCCGGATCTCGTCTACCCCGTGGTGAAGTTCCGCAACATCCACGTCTTCCCGGGGACGCCCGGGCTCCTGCGCCAGAAGTTCCAGGCCATCGCCGGCCGGTTCCGGGCCGCCCCGTTCCAGGTCGTGCGCGTCTACACGCGGGAGGAGGAGGGGGACATCGCGGACCACCTCGCCGCCGTGCAGCAGAGCTTCCCCGACGTCCTCATCGGAAGCTACCCCGAATACGACAGCGCGGACCACGCGGTCCTGGTGACGGCCGAATCGAAGGACGGATCGCGACTTCGCTCCGCGCTCGAGAGGATCCTCGCCGGCCTGCGGCCGGACGCCGTCGTGCGCGTCGTCTGACGAGACTCAGGATCCTTCGGCGGCGGCGGCGCCGTACCCCTCCACCCCGAAGCGCCCTCCTCCCGTATGGATGACGCGGACGCGCCGGAGACCGAGCCGCCGGCGGTACTGGTTGAGCTTGCCGGTGAGGAGCTTGGCCATGAGATCGTGGTCGTTCACGGGACCGTCCGTGACCTCGATCGTCCAGCGGATGTGGTCGAGAAGTCGCGAGATGATCTGCGACCAGTCCATGCCGTTCCTCGTCTCCAGGCGACGCCAGCGCGGGGCACCGAGAAGCATACATCATGCGGCGCCCCGCGGCGCGCCGGCCCGACGCCCGGCCGCGCGACGGATTCCGCCGGCGACGGCGTCGCGGAGGATCCCGCGGGAACAGGCTTTACGGCGCGCGTCGCGGGATGGTATCGTCCCGCGGAACGGCCGCACGGATGCGCGCCCGCCGGCAGGCCGCCGGCCGCGACGTCCGCGGTTTCGCCGACCAGGAGGACCATGAAGATCTTCATCGACACGGCGGATCTCGACGAGATCCGCGAGGCGTATTCCTGGGGCATCGTCGACGGCATCACGACGAATCCGTCGCTCATCCGCAAGGCGGTGTCCGGCCTCAAGGACCAGGGCCAGAGCGCGACCATCGACGCACAGATCCGCCGGATCCTCGAGACCGCCGGGGCGACGCCCGTGAGTCTCGAGGTCATCGGCACGTCGGAGGAGGCGATGGTCCGGGAGGGCGGGATCCTCTACGACCGATTCAACGACGTGGCCGGCAACGTCGTGGTGAAGATCCCCGTGAATCCCACCCTCGAGGACGGCGGCGGCAACGCGTTCGACGGACTCAAGGCCATCCGCCGCCTCGCCGACCGGGGCATCCCCGTCAACACGACCCTCATCTTCACGGCCGAGCAGGCCCTTCTCGCCGCCAAGGCCGGCGCGGCGTACGTGAGCCCCTTCGCCGGGCGCGTCGACGACGATCTCCGGGCCCGCAGGGACCTGAAGTTCGGGAAGTCCGACTACTTCCCGGAAGAGGGGCTGCGCGACGAGGAAGGGGCGCTGCTCATCGAGGACAACGGAGTCGTCTCCGGCATCGATCTCGTCGCCCAGTGCGTGCGGCTCTTCGATCTGCACGAGCTCGACTGCGAGGTTCTCGCAGCCAGCATCCGCAATCCGAGGCAGGCCCGCGAGGCCGCTCTCGCGGGGGCGCATGTGGCCACGCTGCCCTTCGACGTCATCCAGGGGATGATCCACCACCGGAAGACCCGGGAGGGGATGGCAGCCTTCATGAAGGACGTGGTCCCGGAGTACCGGGCGATCTTCGACGGCAAGTAGCTGCAGGGACGGCCGCCCGGGGCGGCGGTCGCAGGTCCGGAGCGGACGGCATCGGTTCCGGCGATGGAAGCTCAGCTCATCGACTTCATCGAGACGTACGTGGAGGCCGTCGCGGAAATCGAGCGCCGTGCGGCGCCCGCACGGGGCCCGGGGGACACCGCGCGGGTCGGGACGGCCGAGGTGGAAGCGAGCCTCGCCGCGCTGCACGCCGACCGCGAGCTGTTCTCGCGGATCAAGACCTACGACGGAGCACCGGGGATCCGCCATCCGCTCCTGTTGCGCCAGGCGCGGGTCCTGCGCCTCCTCTTCGCCCGCGGGCAGGGAGATCCGGACCACGAGGCGGAGGTGCGGCGCGGCGAGCAGGCCCTCGCGCGGCTGCACCGAACCTTCCGCGTTCCCCGGGGCGACACCGGGCTTTCGTTCGCCGAGACCATCGACGTGATGGCCTCCGAAGCCTCTCCTCTCGTGCGGCGGCAGCTCTGGGAGGACGCCCTGGCCCTCGGGTCCGTCGTCTCCGGACCCCTTCTCGATCTCGTCGCCGTGCGGAACCGGCTGGCCCGGGACCTCGGCCGGGAGGACGCCTGCGATATGGAGCTCACCTTCGCGGAGACGGATGAGGCGCGGATCGACGCCCTCTTCGCCGACCTCGAGGTCCGGACGCGGGAGGATTTCGCCCGGATCAGGGCCCGGGAGAACGCGGAACTCCGCTCGCGCTTCGGCCTCGGCGCCTCTGCGGTCATGCCCTGGCACCGCGACCGCGCCTTCGGCGAGGGCGCCCGAAGCGACGGGGGCGCCCTCCTCGACGAGATCGCGGACGGAATCGACATCCCGGTATTCGGCGCCGCCGTCCTCGAGGCTGCCGACATCGGGATCCGGAGCCTCCTCGAACGCGACGACAGCCGGACGGGGGGAGGATCCCCGCGGGAGCGCTTCCGCACGGATCCGCGGATCCGCGCACGCTGCCGCCCCGAGGCCCCCGATCCCGGCGATCCCGTCGAGACCTGGTTCACGGAGGCGGCCCACGCCCTGCACGCCGCCGCCATCCCGGAGGATGTCCCGTTCGTCCTCCGACAGCCGGCGCATGCCGTCATCGGAGACGCCGCGGGGCTCGTGTTGACGCGCCTCGCACTCTCGCCCGGCGTGCTCGTCACCCTGGCGGGCGTCCCGGCCGAACACGCCTCGACCTTCCACCGCGCCCTGGCGCTCCGCCGGCTTTTCCGAGTCCGCTGGCTCCTGGCCGTCGAGGGTTTCGAGCGGAGACTCTTCCGGGATCCGGGGCGACGGCTCAACCCTCTCTGGTGGCGGCGCATCGACGCCCTGCTCGGCGTCCCGGCTCCGGCCGGGAGGGACCGGCCGGACTGGGCCACGTGTCCGGATCTCGCCCTGGCTCCCCACCGGCCGCGTCACCGGTTGCTCGCGGAGCTCATCGCCGAACAGTGCCTCGAACGACTGGCCGAGGTGGCCGGCCCGGACGGGGGACGACTCTCTCCCGCCGTCGGCCGGTGGCTTCGCGAATCCCTCTTCTCGGGCGGTGCGGTACGCGACTGGCTCGAGACGGTCGGCCACGCGACGGGACGCCCCCTCGAGGCCGCGGCCTTCGCGCGTTCCCTCGCGCCGGCCGTCGCCGGGGAGGCATGAGACGTCCGGCCGGGTCAGAGCGGCAGCGTGACGCCCGACGCCTTCCCGAGGATGTCGCGCAGGACGTCGTCGAGATCGAGGCCCCGTCCCCGGTCGTCGAGCCAGCGCCCGCTCGCTCCATCCAGCGAGAAGTGGAAGGCGATGCCTCGGCTCGCCGCCGCCAGCCAGAGCTGCCGGACGGAGGGCTGGGGACTCAGGATCGTCTTCGACCCGTCCGCGGCCGTGATCGTGAGGACTCCGTTCCCCTCCTCCGCCTCGAGGACATCCGGATCGACGGACTCGAGGGCTTTCGCGACTCTCTTCATCGTGGCGGCGACGCGGTCGCGATAGGTCTTCTCGTCGAGCATGGCGGAACCTCCTGCCCTCGCCACGATAGGATCTCCGAAACCCCGCCGGAAGCCCTCCGCGGCCAACACCGGCGCGCTTGCGGCCCGCGACGGCGCCGTGGTAGCTTCGAGATCGGTATCACCCCGAGCCCCGGAAGGGTTCCCCGCATGCCATCACGTCTCCTGAGAGGCCTCCCCGCCGCGGGCCTCGCGTTGCTCCTCCTCCGCATCACGACCGCAGCCCAGGCCACCTCCGCCCCTTCCGAGCCCATCGTCGAGGTGGACGCCGCCGAGCTCGAGAAGCGGATCACGTTCCTCGCCTCGGACGAGATGAAGGGGCGCGAGACCGGTTCGCCGGAGATCGCACGCTGCGCCGAGTACATCGCGGGCGAGTTCGAGTCGTTCGGGCTCAAGCCGGCCGACGGGAAGAGCTGGTACCAGCCCTGCAAGGTGGCGGGACGGGACTGCCGGAACGTCCTCGGCATCCTGCCCGGACGGGATCTCGCCGCGAAGAACCAGTTCGTCGTCGTGGGAGCGCACTACGACCACGTGGGAATCGGCCGATTCGGCTCGCTCTCCGGCGAGGCGGGAGCCGGCGCCATCCACAACGGGGCGGACGACAACGCCTCGGGCACGGCCACGATGCTCGAGCTCGCCCAGGCGTTCTCGAAGCGCCCGAGCCGCCGCCCGATCCTTTTCATCGCGTTCACGGGCGAGGAGCTCGGCCTCCTCGGCTCCAAGTTCTACTGCGAGCACCCCGTGATCCCCCTCGAGAAGGTCGTCGCCATGGTCAACCTCGACATGGTGGGCCGCTCGACCCGCGACTACCTGTTCGTGGGCGGCGTCGGCACGGGGAAGGGGTTCGACCGGATCGTCACGGAGGCCAACCGGAAATACAACTTCGACATCGAGAGCAAGCCCGGCGGCCTCGGTCCGTCGGACATGGACTCGTTCTACCGGAAAAAGATCCCCGTGCTCTTCTTCTTCACGAACGAACACCCCGACTACCACCGCCCCTCGGATGACGCGGATCGGATCAACTACACCGGGGCCGAGAAGGTGGGCCGCCTCGCCTACACGGTGATCTCGGAGATCGCGAACACCTCGAAGAAGTACGAGTATCAGGCGTTCGAGGGACAGGCTCTGCCGGACTCCATGGCCCCCGGCCGGGGAGCGACGGGCCTCACTCTCGGCGTCGAGTGGGATCCGGCCACGACGGACCTCCGCATCCGCGCCTTCAGCAACGGAAGCGCCGCGGAGAAGGCCGGCATGAAGGTCGGGGACGTCGTCCGGATGGTGGACGGCAAGGAGGTCACGAAGCCTTCCCAGATCTCCTCCCTCCTCGCCTGGAAGAAGCGCCGCGACCAGGTGGCCGTCTCCGTGGAGCGGGGCACCAAGCGGCTCAGGATCACCGTCACGCTCTGACCGCCGCGGGCCCCTCCCCCGCCGAAACCTCTTCCGCGGCGGCCGGATTCCCGGATCCGGTCGCTTCCGGCTCAACCGCGCGCCCTGTCCGGTCGATGAGACATGTGGCGCGTCCTGTGAGGCGATCCCCGTGGCGGCGATGGACCGAACAATCACCGGACAGGGCCGGATCCTCGGCGATTTCCGGATCCTGCGCGAGCTCGGCCGCGGCGGCATGGGTGTCGTCTACCTTGCCGAGCAGATCTCCCTGCGGCGCAAGGTCGCCCTCAAGGTACTCCCGGACGGCGCGGGGCTGACGCGATCCCAGACGGAGCGGTTCCTCCGCGAGGCCGAAGCCGCCAGCCGCCTCGATCATCCGAACATCGTTCCGATCCACGGCGTCGGCACCGTGGACGGCGTGCGCTACATCGCAATGAAGTACGTCGAGGGCACGATCCTCGACGCCGGCTGCCTGAGGAGCCGCCACACCCGCGCGGCCCTGCCCGACACCGTTGCCGAAGCCGGGGGACGTCCCGATCCGGATGGCCCGGAGGCCGCCGACGGACCCATGGACCCCGACGACGGGGATCCGGCCCGCGGCGCGTCCCCATGCCAGATCCGCTGGGTCGTCACGATCGCGCGCAAAGTCGCCCTTGCTCTCGATCACGCCCACAGCCAGGGGATCATCCACCGCGACATCAAGCCAGCCAACATCATCGTGGACGCCCACGGAGAACCCTTCATCCTCGACTTCGGTCTCGCCCTCGACGTCCGCGCGCAGGGCCTGACGATGGCCGGAGATCTCGTCGGGACGCCGCTCTACCTCGCGCCGGAACGGATCACCGGCGATCGCGATCAGGCCGATCCCTCGAGCGACGTCTACTCCCTCGGCGTCACGCTCTACGAGGTGCTCGCGGGACGCCCGCCCTTCAGCGGCCCCACGCAGCACGCAACGATCCAGCGGATCCTCGGCGACGAACCGGTTCCGCTCCGGCGCCTCAATCCCGCCGTCCCCGCCGACGTCGCCACGGTCATCCGCAAGGCCATGGAGAAGAACCCGCGGGATCGGTACGCCACCGCGGCGGCGCTGGCCGAGGACCTCCGCCGCATCCTCGATCTCGAGCCGATCCTCGCCGCGCCGGCAGGCCCGGTCACGCGGTTCCGGAAGTACGTGGCCCGCCGGCCGGTGCATGCCGCCCTCTGGAGCCTGCTCGTCTTCCTCATCGCCGGAGGCTCGTGCCTCGGAGGCGTCATGGCCTGGAAGCGCCGCGCGGACGAGCGCATCCTCCACGCCCGCGTCGATCGGGACCTCCAGATGGCCGACGAGGCGCTCCGCCGCCAGCTCGTCAGGGAGGCCCGCGATCTCTACAGCCGGGTCATCGAGGTGGACGGCAGCAACGCCCGGGCCCGGGCGGGCCTTCGGGAGTGCGCCATCGCCGCGCTGCTCAGCGACACGCGGACGCTCATCTTCTCGCCGAAGGAGAGCGACGGGTCCATGTCGGAGGCGCTCGACGATCTCGCTGCGGCGGAGGCGCTGGGCGGCCGCCGCCCGGAGATCCTCGCGCTTCGCGGCGCGGTCTGCCTGGTCACGGGCCGCTACGACGAGGCCCTCGGGACCGCCCGCGGACTCCAGCGCGCCGGCGCCACACGGCACGCCCTGCTCCTCCGGATGCGGGCTCTGCAGGCGAAGAAGGAGACGGAGGCCGCCCTCGAAGCGGAGAGGGCGCTCCGGGCCCTTCCGGTCCTCAGCGACGCCGACCGGCTCCTCGAGGCGGAGTTCGCGTTCATCGTCGGGCGGCCCGAGGAGGCTCTCGCGGCCTGCCGGGACATCCTCGACCGGGATCCCTCGAACTCCTGGGCGGCCTTCGTGGCTTCCCGCTGCGAACACGACCTCGGCCGGTATGGCGAGGCTCTCCACTGGGTCAACATCTGCCGCGTCCGTCACGGGACGCCCAACTGGATCCTCCGGAACCGCGCCGATCTCCTCCGTCACCTCGGGCGCTATCCCCTCGCGCATGAGGAGATCCGCCTCGCGATCTTCCAGGATCCGACGGATCATCACGCCTACGTCATGCAGGCGCTCGTCTGGGAGTCCGAGGGGCGTCACACCGAGGCTCTCGCCTCCCTCCGGACCGCCCTCGAGCAGCGCCCCCAGTGCGGCTGGGCCAGGCTCAACCTCGCCACGACCCTGTCCCAACTCGGCCGGCACGCGGAGGCGGAGCAGGAGCTGCGGGACCATCTCCGCACCCAGCCCGGGTCGGCGCGGGCCTGGCAGGAGCTCGGGCGCGTCCTCCGCACGACACGGCGCTTCGACGACGCGGCGGAGGCCTTCGGACGCGCGGCAGCCCACGAGGAGTCGAAGGCCGCCGCACTCCTCGAGCGCGGCCGCACGCGCCTGCGCCAGCGGCGATTCGACGACGCCCTCGCCGATCTCGCGGCGGCCGCGGCGGCGGGATCCGCGTCGTGCTCCATCCCCGTGCTCGAGGCGGAGGCCCTGCTCGGCCTCCGGCGCCACGGCGAGGCCGAAGCGCGGGCCCGCAAGGCCATCGCCGACCGGAAGGACAACGCCGACGCCCACTACGCCCTCGGGAACATCCTTCTCGACACGGCGCGGCACGAGGAGGCCATCGCCGCCTTCTCGAGGGCCGCCGCCATCGATCCGGGCTTCGCGCAGGTCCTCTGCAACCGCGGCGTCGCCCGGGAGCGCCTCGGCGACACGGAGGGGGCGCTCCGCGACTACGCCGCTGCTCTCGAAGCCTCTCCGGAACTGCCGGAGGCCCGCCGCAACCGGACGAGCCTGCTCTTCCGGCTCGATCGACACGACACGGCCATCGAGGATCTCCGACGCCTCGTCGAGCGCCGCCCCGGAGCGCCGGACCTCAGCGCGGCCCTCGTATCGGCCGAGATCGTCGCCGGTCGCGCGGGCGATGCCCTGGCCGACATCGAGGCGGCCCTCGACCGATTCCCGCGCCACCCGGATCTCCGGTCCCACCGGGCGCGCGCGCTGGCCGCCGCCGGCGATGCGGACGCGGCGGTGGCCGAATTCGAGGCCATTCTCGCCGAGCATCCGCGGAACGTCACGGCCCTCATGGCTTTCTCCACCCTGCTCGAGGATCGGGGCGAGCTCGGGAGGAGCCTCCTCCTCCACCTCGAGGGCCACCGGCACGCGTCGGATCACGCCGGCCACTCCTTCGCGGAGATCGAGGGACGCATCAGCCGGATCGCGAAGGAGGAGGGGGAGGCGACGTGGGCCCTCGAGGCCGCCATCGCGGGTCTGCGCCTCCTCGAACGAGGCGCCGCCGAAGAGGCCGCCGCCTGGCTCCGCGAGGGTCTCGACATCCTCGCGACGAAGCCGCCTCCGGTCGCCTTCGACACCGGTCATCTCGACCGTTTCCACGGCGCGCGGCGGCTCCTCGACCTCGCCCGGAAGCTCGGCGACGGCGTGGCGACCGCTCGCCTCGAGGCGATCGCCGGCGAGACGGAGGACGGGGCCGGCAGGCCGGAAAGCCGCCCCCGCGACTAAGGGCCTCGCCCGCTTTTCCCCGCCGCCGGCGATCGTAGAGTGGCCTCATGCCGGTCCTCGTCATCGTGGCCGATGACCTCGGCGTCGACACGCCGCGCAACCGGGGCATCGCGGAAGCGGTCCGGAGCGGCATCGTCACGGCCGTCTCGGTCCTCGCCAACGGAAGCGCCACGGCGGAGGTTCCCGCCCTCCTCGCGAACTGCGCCGGCGTCCAGACCGGCCTGCATCTGAACCTGAGCGAAGGGCCATCCCTCACCGGCGGTCCCCGGGCCCTCGTCGACGGGAGCGGTCGCTTCCCCGGCAAGGACCGGGCGCGGGCCGTGCTGCAGGAGGGCGGGAACGATCTCCTCGGACTCGAGGAGGAGATCGAAGCCCAGTTCGACGCGCTCCGCCTCCTCGGCATCCCGATCTCGTTCGTGAACGCCCACCAGCACGTCCATGTCCTGCCCGGCGTGGCGCCGCTCGTCGCCCGGGCCGCGGCGCGCCGGGGCGTGGCGGTGATCCGAGTTCCCGGGTCCGGCGGCGCGCCCCTCGGACTCCGCAGCCTCCTCGGTCTTGCGGGTCCGGCCCGCGAGGCCTTCCGCCGGGCCGGGCTCCGGATCCCCGAGGTCTTCCTCGGGCACCGGTTCCTCGATCGCCCCGACGAGGCCACCCTCGCGGCCGAGATCGAAGCGGCGGGAGCCGGTTCCGTGGCGGAGTTCATGGTGCACCCGGGGTACGCCGACGAGGGCTCGGTCCCCTTCTCATCGCCCGCCCGGGAAGCGGAACTCCGAACGCTCCTCCGCCACGCTCCTCCGCTGATCGCCCGGTCCGGCCGGACCCTCGCGGGCTTCCCATCCGCGGGCGCGCAGCCGGGTGCCTGACAGCTTGCCGGGCCGGACAGCGGCCGCTACGATTCCTCTTCGGTTCACCGCACCCCTTCAGGCCGAGCATGGGCCAGATCGTCACCGTTCACTCGTACCGCGGCGGGACGGGCAAGTCGAACCTGACCGTGAATCTGGCGGCCGCCCTCGTCGCCCGGGGCCGGCGCGTGGCGATCCTCGACACGGACCTCCAGTCCCCCGGCGCCCACGTGCTCTTCGGCTGGACACGCGAGACCATCGGCAACACGCTCGTGGACTTCGTCTACGGGAAGTGCGAGCTCATCGACGCGGCCCACGACGTGTCCCGTCACATGGGCCGCGAGGATGGCGGATGGGCCTGGCTCGTGCCGGCAAGCCCCACGCTCGAGTCCATCTCGAAGATCGTGAGCGAGGGCTATGACGCCAACCGGCTCAGCCGGGACCTCACGGCGCTCATGACGCGACTCGGCATCGACGTCCTCTTCATCGACACGCACCCGGGCCTCAACCGGGAGACCCTCCTCGCCCTGTCCATCACGGACATCCTCATCCTCGTCATCCGTCCCGACCAGCAGGACTACCAGGGCACGGCCGTCCTCGTGGAGGTGGCGGCGCGTCTCGAGCTCCCGCGGGTCTTCCTCGTGGCGAACAAGGTCGTGACACGCTTCGACTCGGCGGCGACGACGGCGGCCATCGAGACCCAGTTCGGCCTGCCCGTCATCGGACTCCTGCCGCTCTCGGAGGACGTCGCGAGCTTCGGCAGCCGGGGTATCTTCGTCGTGCGGCATCCCGATCACGACATCACGGCGCGGATCTCCGCCATCGCCGACCGGCTCGACCGGGACATGCCGTGATCGGAACCGGATCGCCGGCGATCCGGACTTTCCGCGCGTCCGACGGAGCGCGACTCCGGTACCAGTCGTTCGAGCACGAGCATCCGGAGGCCGTGCTCGTGTACCTCCACGGCATCGAGAGCCACGGCGGCTGGTTCCACCTCTGCGCGGCGGAACTCCGGCGCCGCGGGATGACCGTCCACCTCCTCGACCGGCGTGGATCGGGCCTCAACCGGGCGGACGCCGGATTCCCCGACGGTCACGCGGGGAGCTTCCGGATCCTCGTGGATGACGTGCTCGCCTTCGAGGCGTCGCTGCCGCGTCCCGGCCCGCCGATCCACCTCATCGGACTCTCCTGGGGCGGGAAGCTCGCCGTGGCCTCGGCCCTGGCGCGGCCGGGCCTCTTCCGCTCCCTCATCCTCGTGACCCCGGGCCTCCGCGCCCGCGTCGACCTGCCCCTCCGGGACAAGTTCCGCGTGGCGCTGGGCGTCGTCTTCCGTCCCCGGCTCCCGGTGGCCATCCCCATCGAGGCGGAGATGTTCACGCGGACGCCGGAGCCCCTTGCCGCCATCCGGAGCGACCCCCTGCGACTCCACCGCGCCACGGCCCGGTTCTTCCTCGAGAGCCGGCGGCTCGACCGCCACATCGACCGCCGCATCGGGGACCTCGCCCTCCCGATCCTCCTCGTCCTCGCGGACCGCGAGGAGATCATCGACAACGCCGGCGGCGTCGCCCTCTTGAAGCGCTCCCGCGCGCCGCTCACCGTGCGGGAATACGGGGGGCTCGGACACTCCGTGCAGTTCGAGGCCCCGGACCGTCTCGCCGAGGATATCGCCGCCCACGTGAGGAACCTCCCGTCATGAGTCTCGCGCTCCGGCGTTTCGAGCTCCTCTCCCTGGCGCTCCCCTTCCGTTTCGCCTTCCGCCACGCCCTCGCGGAGCGCCGCTCCGTGGATTGCGTCCTCCTCCGCGTGACCGGGACGGACGGCGTCACCGGCATGGGCGAATGCGTCCCGCGCGACTACGTCACCGGCGAGACCCCCGCGAGCGTTCGGGAAGCCCTCGAGCGACACCTCGTTCCGCCGCTCCGCGGCGCCGTGTTCGAAACCTTCGACGCCGTCGTCGCGGCGCTCTCGGACCTCGGGCGCGGCCTGGCCCGCGGGCACCATGCGGCCTTCTGCGCCCTCGAGCTCGCCGTCCTCGACGCCGCGGGGCGCGCGTTCGGCCGGAGCGCCGGCGACGTCCTCGGCCCCGTCCTCCACGACGAGGTGGCCTACAGCGGCATCATCTCCGCCGACGACATCGATGCCGTGTCCGGCGCCGCCCGCATGCAGGCCGCGGCCGGCGTCGACGCCGTCAAGGTCAAGGTGGGACTCGGCCGGGACCGGGATCTCGAGGTCCTGTCCACCGTTCGCGCGATCCTTCCCGCCTCGGTCCGCCTCCGGGTGGATGCCAACGCCGCGTGGACGGCCGACGAGGCCGTGGAGATGATCGGAGCCATGTCCGTCTTCGAGCTCGAGTCCGTGGAGCAGCCCTGTCCCGCCGGCGACCTCGACGGGATGGCCGCGGTCCAGGCACGGGCCGGCGTTCCCCTCGTGGCCGATGAGTCCCTCGTGGACGAGGGCGACGCCGCGCGGCTCATCGAGCGGCGGGCCTGCCGCATCTTCAACCTCCGTGTCAGCAAGAACGGCGGGCTCCTCCGGACGCGGCGCCTGCACGCCATGGCCGCGGCGGCGGGACTTCGGTGCCAGCTCGGCGCCCAGGTGGGCGAGACCGGATTCCTTTCGGCCGCGGGGCGGCACGTCGCCACGCGCCTCCCCGGCTTCGTGAACTTCGAGGGCTCCTACGGACGGATCCTCCTCGAGGAGGACGTCACGAAGCCTGACGTGACGGTGGGCCCGGGCGGTCGCGCGCCGGCGCTCCGCGGCCCGGGCCTCGGCGTCGATCCCGACGCCGAAGCCCTCGGGCGCCGTCTCGTCGCGGAGCAGGAGATCTGACGAGGAGCGCCCTGGACCCATGTTCGCCGCAGAACTCATCCGCCTCTCGGCCGCGCGTTCCGCCCGCCGCTTCGAGGCCGCCACGAAGGACCCGGAGCGCGTCCAGGAGGCGAAGCTCCTCGCGCTCCTCTCGAAGAACCGCGACACGGAATACGGCCGCCGGTACGGATTCGCGTCCATCCGCTCCATCGAGGACTACCAGGGACGCGTACCGATCGTCACCTACGACGACATCCAGGACCTCATGATCCGCGTGACGCGGGGGGAGAAGGGGATCCTCACGGCCGAGGATCCCATCATGTTCGCCCAGACGAGCGGCACGACCGGTGAACCGAAGTACGTCCCCATCACGCCGACCTGCCAGGGCCGGGACCACGCCGACGTCATGCGGACCTGGCTCTACCACGCGATCCGCGCGCATCCGGGCATCTTCCGCTCGTGCGTCGTCTCCCTCGTCTCGCCTGCCGTCGAGGGACACACGCCGTCGGGGATCCCCTTCGGTTCGGCCTCGGGCCTCATCTACCGGAACATGCCGCGGATCATCCGGTCCTGCTATGCGATTCCCTACGAGATCTTCGAGATCCGCGACTACGAGGCCAAGTACTACGCCCTCATGCGCATCGGCATCGCCGCGGACGTCCGTCTCGTGAGCAGCGCCAACCCTTCCTCCATCGTCAAGATGTGCGAGAAGGGCGACCAGCACGCGGAGGCCATCCTGCGTGACATCCACGACGGGACCCTGTCGCGCGCCTTCGACATCGACGACCGCATCCGCGCCGGGGTGCAGCGACGGCTCCGGCCCGACCCCTCGCGCGCCCGGGACCTCGGCCGGCTCCGGGGCGAGCGCGGCGGGCGGCTCATCCCGGCCGACTACTGGCCGCGCCTCGAGCTCATCGGATGCTGGAAGGGGGGGACGGTCGGCAGCTACCTCTCCCGTTTCCCCGAGTGGTTCCATCCCGACGGCCGCCCCCCCGTGGCCGTCCGGGACTGGGGATTCCTGTCGAGCGAGGCACGGTGCTCGATCCCCCTCACGGACGAGGGGTCGGCGGGCGTCCTCACCGTGGCCACGAACGTGTACGAGTTCGTCGAGGTCGAGGACCTCGAGTCGCGGCCGGATTCACGGGACCTCTGGCGGTTCCTCCGCCCCGGCGAGCTCCGGGTCGGAGGCGAGTACTACATCTTCTTCTCGACGTCGGGCGGACTCTACCGGTACGACATCAACGACGTCATCCGCGTCACGGCCCTTTGGAACCGGACGCCGGTCATCGAGTTCCTGCGGAAGGGCCGCGGCATGACGAGCATCACGGGAGAGAAGCTCTCCGTGAACCAGGTCATCCAGGCCTTCGATGACGCCGGATCGGAGCTCGGTATCCCCATCGACCATTTCCGCGCCGAGGCCGACCAGGCCCGGAGCCGCTATGTCTTCAAGGTCGAACCGGGCCGTCCGCTGTCCCGGGACGAGCAGGAGAAGCTCCTCCGCCGCCTCGACGGGAGGCTCCGGGAGATCAACATCGAGTACAAGGGCAAGCGGGAGTCGCAGCGCATCGGGAATCCGATCCTCCACGTCATGAAGTCCGGCTGGTATGAGGCCGCCAAGAAAAGCCAGGTCGCGGCAGGGAAGCGGCTCTTCCAGGCCAAGACGATCCTCCTCGCGTTCCAGGACCCCGCGCGACCGGCGGATCCGTTCGTGGAGTCCACCCTCGAGCTCGACTCCGGAACCGGAGCGTGATGGACGCGCCGGAGGACTCCGCCCTCGTCATGAGCGACGGCGTGCGGCTCGCCGTCCGGACGTGGCGGCCACGAACGCCTGCGGCCGGGCTCCCCGTGCTCCTCTTCCTGCACGGCATCGAGAGCCACATGGAGTGGTTCGCCGAGAGCGCGCTCGCCCTCGCGGAGCAGGGATTCCGCGTCCGGGGATTCGACAGGCGCGGATCCGGAGGCAGCGCCGGCGATCGGGGCCACATGGCGGACTACCGGCGGATCCTCGACGACATCGAAGCCGTGGTGGCGGCCACCCGCCGGGAGGAGGGCGGCGTCCCCGTCGTGGGGATCGGCCTCTCGCTCGGCGCCAACTTCATGCTGGCCGCCGAGGCCCGGCATCCCGGTCTCATGGCCGGCATCGTGACCCTGGCCGCCGGCATCGCCCCGAAGGTGGGATTCCCCCTCTTCCGGCGCCTCCGGATCCTCACCGAGGCCCTCGTGAGGCCGCGGGCGATCCACCGCGTGCCCATCCGGGACGAGACGCTCACGCGCTCGCCCCTCTGGCTCCGGAAGGTCCGTGAGGACCCGCTCCGGACGACGCGGGTCACGGCGCGGTTCTTCCTCGAGATCCTGCGGATGCGCCGCCATCTCGACCGGAACGCGGGGCGGATCCGCGTCCCGGTCCTCACGATCCTCGCGGAACGGGACGAGGTCGTGGATAATGAGGCCATGATCCGCTGGCACGGGAGGCTCGGATCCGGGGACGTCACGATCGACGTGGTCCCGGACTGCCTCCACTGCATCCAGTTCGAGACGTCGGGAGCGGAGGTCGCGGATCGCATCGCAGGCTGGGTGAAGTCACGACATGCCGGACGAGCCGAGGACATCGCCGGAGGAGCGGGCGCCCGCGCCGACGCCCGCCCCCTTCCCGGTTCCGCCTGAAGCCGAGATCGAGGCGGCGGCCGCGCCCCTCGATCCGCAGGACTTCCGGGCCTTCCTCCGCATCGCGCGGAACCCGAAGAGCCGCTTCGTCGTCTGCCTCGGGGGCGGGTCCATCCCGGGCCTCGTCGGCAACGTCGCGCTCCTCTCGGTTCTCGATGAGCTCGGTCTCCGCCCCCACGTGAGCGAGGTCTGGGGGACCTCGGCGGGAGCCGTGGCCGGCGGAGCCTGGTGCACCGGAAGCACGACGGAACGTTCCCTCGCCATCATCGAGGCCCTGAACCGCCGGGGAACCCTCGACTACGCGTGGGGCCACATCGCACGGGGCATCGCGCGATCGCTCTTCGGCGGCCGTCTCCCCGACGGCTTCATCCGCGGCCGGCGGTTCTTCTCCAACATCGACCGGAGCCTCCTCAGGAAGAGGTTCGAGGAGTGCCAGCCGCCGTTCCGGGCCATCGCCTGTCTCGCGGACGGCTCGGCGCGCCGGACGATCTTCCGCGAGGGACCCCTGCTTCCGGCCATCGTCGCGTCCATGTCGATCCCCGGCATCGTCATCCCGGCGCGGCACCCCGACACGGACGAGGACTACTTCGACGGCGGCGTCGTGGAGAAGACTCCGATCCTCTCCCCCATCGACGACCACGTCCGCCTCGGCGATTCCCGGAAGCTCGTCCTCCTCTGCACGCACTACGGGAACGACGCGCGCAAGACCCGCCCCCGGGGCTTCCTCGCCCGCTTCCTTTCGACCCTCTATCACCTCGAGGACATGGTCTGGACGCATCAGCTCCGGGAAGCGCGGGAACGGGCCGGCGTCAGGATCATGATCCTGAACCCCCACCTGCCTGAGCCCGAGATGTTCTCGTTCCGGCGCGCGCACCGGAACTACCTCATCGCGCGCCGGGTCTACGCGGAACGCCTCTCGAACGCCCAGGTCGGCGCGACGTTCGGTCTCGACTGACGAAGGGGGGGGTCAGCGCCCGCGGCGCGAGGGGCCGAGGTCGGGAAACCGCGCGAAGAGGTCGTCCGCCTCGCGCTTCGCGAGAGCGGCGTCGAACTGGATCTTGGTGATGCCGGTCCGATGATCCACGAACTCGCCGCCGGCGTGGAAGAAGAGCAGGCACTCGCCGGCGGCGATCGTGTCGCCGTGGCACAGGGCCCGGCGGGATCCGGGCTCGATCCTGACGCCGTTGACGTGAAGGCCGTTGGTGCTCCGGAGGTCCGTGATCCAGCACCGCCCCTCGGAGCACGAGATCCTCGCGTGCTCCTTGCTCACCGACTTCGACTCGAGACAGATAGCGGAACCGGCCAGCCGTCCGATCGTCCAGTCCGCGGCGCCCGACAGCGGGAAGCGCGTTCCGCGCCCCGGCCCCTCCACGACGACGAGCGCCGGCCCGGAGGGGCCGGCTCCCTTCCCGCCGTCCGCGTGGATGAACTGGGTCGCCGAGTCCTCGCTGCTCACGACGTTCCGCCGGTCAGTAGACGGTGTACTGGTTCGCGTTCACCGGCGTCGCGTTGAGCGTGAGGCCGGCGAGGTCGAATCCCGGGGCCGGAGGCGCATTCCAGTACTCGAAGAAGGCCTGGGTCTGCGTGCCGTTCACCGCCGTCGTGTAGGGCGAGGGCGGCGCCGGGGTCGTCGAGCAGACCTGGCCCGGAAGGAGGACGCAGGAGATGTTGAGGGATGATCCATACGCGTTCCCGCCCTTCGTGAAGCCCGAGAGGTGCGGGAAGGCGGGCGCGCCGTTGTTGAAGCTCCAGTTGATCACGAAATCGCCGGTCGGCAGGAGAGTGAGCGTGAAGTTGTAGCTCCCGCCTCCGGCCGACCCGCAGCCGAAGCCCTGGATGTTCGTGAAGGTCATGACGCCCTGCTGCGGCGTCTCCGCCCAGGTGATGCTGCCGCCGCCGCAGGACGGCGTGAGATCAGTCCAGAGGGGCGCGATGCGGGGCATGCCGGTGAGGAAGGCGCTGGCCGTGGGAGAGAAGTCGCTCGATCCCGAGTTCCACGACATGAAGCCGTTGGCGTTGATGATCGCGTTCGTCCGCGTCGTCCCGTAGTACGGGAAGGAGAAGGAGGGCAGGAACGTCACCGTCTGGAAGTCGTCATCCGTGAGTGTGAGCGTGATGTTCTGCGACTGCGAAGCCGCCCAGGTGATCCGGATCGCGTTCGTGAGGGACCAGAGCGCGGCGGCCGACGGATCCATGATCGCGACCTGCCCCGCGAGGGTCTGGCCGGCGCTGAGGGGCGGCGCGGTGCCCATGCCGTAGATCTGGAAGGTGCCCGAGGGGTCCGTCATCCAGGTCGGGCTCACGAGGCCATTCGCCCAGATCTGGGACGGGTTCGGGTTATTGATGTTGATGTTGATGTCGAGGATGTCCCCCCAGATGTTCGTCTTGTAGCCGGGCGAGTAGGTCCCCGTGAAGGCCACGAAGGGCACGCTCGGCGCGCCCGAGATCTGGATCGGGAACTGCTGGTTGAGGGGGATCGATACGAGACGCGGCCAGGGCGCTCCCGTCGTATTCGGGCCGGTCTGCTGGTTCACGACAAAGGTCGCGAAGGTCGTGGCCGGCTGCTGCGCGGCGGCGGCAGCGGCGAGAATGACGACGAGCGCGATGGCGACGGTGGAACGGATCATGGATCTTCCTCAGAGTGCCGGGACCGGACGGACCCCGATCCACGGAACCGGCTGCGCAGTTCCGCCGTACATGTTATCGGCCGATCAGGCCCACCGGCAACCCTTGCCCCGAACGGGGGTAAAGGCGCCGCAGGGTGAAGCCCGACGACCCGGTGACGTCCGCCGTGGCCGGCGGGCACGACGCACCCGTTGAACTCGGTGAGGGATGGGAGGTTCCGCCGGCCTGTCCGAGCCCTTGCGAAGGCCCCCCGGGACGTAGAATCCCTCATGCCCATCCGGCCCCTCTGGAACCCTGCCAGGCGCTCAGAACATCTTGTGGTTCTGGTGCTTGTGGCGATCTCGGCCGGCCTTCCCGGCTTCGCGGCGGGTCAGAACGGCGCCCATCCGTCGTCGAGGCCGGAAGCACCGGAGCCGGCTTCCGCCGGCGCCGCCTTCGCCCGTGCCATCGAGAGGGCGCGGAAGGCCGCGGAGCGCCCCGCGCCCGCGACGGAATCGGAATGGGGTCGCCGGCGTGGCGAGATCCTGCGCAAGATCCGGTCGGGTCTCCAATTCGATCTCTTCCCCACGCGAACCCCGCTCGAGACGACAAGGCGCCGGCGCATCCACCGCGACGGCTTCGATATCGAGCCCCTCGTCTTCGCCTCGCGGCCGGGCTTCCACGTCACGGCGAACCTGTACCACCCGGACGACGGCGCCCCCTCCGACCTCCGTCGCCCCGCCATCGTGCTGCCGTCCGGCGATCTCGAGGGTGGCAAGGCCCACGGCTCCGTGCAGGCGCTCGCGATCGCGCTCGCGCGCCACGGGTTCATCGTCCTGGCCTTCGACGCAGCCGGAACCGGGGAGCGTTCCGCCCCGGAGAACGGCCCTGCCGAGTCGGCGCACCTGCTCATCGCGGGACGCCACCGGCTCAGCATCACGGCCTGGGATGCGATGCGGGCAGCGGACGTCCTCCGGGAGCGTCGCGACGTGGACGAGAACCGTCTCGGCATCGTCGCGGGCTCCGGCGGCGACGCGGCGGGGCTCTATGCGGCGCTCCTCGACGACCGCTTCGAGGCCGTCGCCTCCATCGGGCTCCTCGCCGACTGGGCCGATCACATCACGGCCATGCGCCGCGGGAACGTCCCCGATCACGCTCCCGGTCTCGCGGAGACGGCCACGCTCGCCGAGGTCCACGGCGTCGTCGCCCCGACGCCCCTTCTCGTCGTCACGTTCGCCGTGCCGCCGGCGGACACGCGCCCGACGCCTCCGACCCTCGCCGAGGCGCTTCGGAACATCTACGCCATCGAGAAGGCCGCTGACCGCGTCCGCTTCGTGGACGTCGAAGGAAGACCAGGACCCGGATCGGTGGAGCGCGAGGCCATCGTCCGCCACTTCGTCCGGGAGCTCCGAAGCGAGGAACTGACCGGTGGACTCATCGAGAAGACATCCGACATCGAACCGCCCCCGGCCACATCCCTCCTCTTCGGCGACGTCCCGGCGGGCGGAATCGCCGTGCGAAGCCTCGCTCTCCAGTGGTTCGGCGAGGTCCGCCCGGACTGGGCCGCCGACCGCGTGAACCGCATCCTCGACGCCACGGGCGGCTCAGATATGCAGTCCCGCCTCATCCCCGGGGCCGAGCGGACCGGCGGCGGCGACGGCCCCTTCGGCACGGATACGTCCGTCCGTATACGTCTCCGTTGGACGGAGCCCGGCAGCGCCGATCCGAGGGCCGTGGTCATCGCGGTCGCCGGCGGCACCGATCCCGATCCCGCAGCCGGACTTCGCAGCGCGGCGGAATCCGGGCACTTCGCCGTGGTCGAGGTCATGCCCCGGGGCACCGGCCTCCCGCCGGCGGAGGAGGAGGCCGCAGCGGCGGCGGGCATCCTCGCGGGCGAGCCGCTCCTCTACCAGCGGGCGAAGGACGTGCGCCTCGCCGTCCGTGCCGCCCGCGACACCTGGATCGGAGCCCCGGTGCTGCTCGTCGCCCGGGACGAAGGCGCCGCCATGACCGCACTCCTCGCGGCGGTGGCGGAGCGCGGCTCGGTGGCGAGGGTGATCCTCCG
>CAYQRN010000009.1:0-40036 GCA_964419995.1 uncultured Planctomycetia bacterium | reverse complement strand
AGCTCGCCCTCCCCACAACCCATCCAGGGTTGCTTCCGGGCTCGCGCCTCGCCCCACACGAGAATCTCCCGGCGAATATGTTCGCATCTGTGTGACGCGCCACACTAGACGCTGACCGCCACGAGCCGCCCCGGCACGTAGCGGACGGCCCGTGGCGCGCGACCGGCGAGGGCCTCGGCGATCTTCGGACGTTCGAGAGCCAGACGCTCGATGTCGGGGGCGGCGATGTCCGCGGCCACCGTGATCCGGTCGCGGATCTTCCCGTTCACCTGGATCGCGATCTCGACGGTCTCGTCGGCGAGCCAGCGGGCGTCGGCCTCGGGCCAGGGCTCGTAGGCGAGGGTCCGGGCGTGGCCGAGGCGATGCCAGAGTTCCTCGGCGATGTGAGGGGCGAAGGGGGCCAGGATCTTCACGAAGGCCTCGAGCAGGGCCCTGGGGCGGACCTCCGCCTTCATCATCTCGTTCACGAAGATCATCATCTGCGAGATGCCCGTATTGAATCGAAGACCCTCGATGTCGCGCGTCACCTTGTCGATGGTCCGGTGAAGGATCCGGAGCTGCGCGTCGTCCGGCGCCGCGTCCGAGATTGCCGGGTGGAGCCGGTCGTCTTCGTCGAGCACGAGCCGCCAGGCGCGCTCGACGAAGCGCCGCACGCCCTCGATGCCCGCCGTGGACCACGGTTTGGCCTTCTCGAGGGGCCCCATGAACATCTCGTAGAGGCGCATCGTATCGGCGCCATTCTCACGGACGACGTCGTCGGGGTTCACGACGTTGCCCCGGCTCTTGCTCATCTTCTCGCCATCCTCTCCGAGGATCATCCCCTGGTGGACGAGGCGCCGGAAGGGTTCAGGCGTGGAGACGACGCCGAGGTCGAAGAGCACCTTGTGCCAGAAGCGCGCGTAGAGGAGGTGGAGGACGGCGTGCTCCGCGCCGCCGACGTAGAGATCGACGGGCATCCAGTACCGCTCCTTCGCCGGATCGACCAGGCTCTCCGCGTTGTGCGGGTCGATGAAGCGGAGGTAGTACCAGCAGGATCCCGCCCACTGAGGCATCGTGTTGGATTCGCGGCGGAGTACGGCCCCGGTGACCGGATCCCGGACGTCGATCCAGTCGCTGATGAGCGCGAGAGGGCCTTCGCCGGTCCCCGTGGGCTCGTAGCGCGTCACGTCGGGCAGGAGTACGGGCAGATCCCCGTCCGGGACAAGTTCCACTGTGCCGTCAGGCCGGTGGAGGACCGGGAAGGGCTCTCCCCAGTACCGCTGCCGCGAGAAGACCCAGTCGCGGAGCTTGTAGCGCACGGCCCGCCGACCGTGGCCCTGGGTTTCGAGCCAGGAGATCATCCGGGAGCGGGCCTCCGGCGTGCGGAGGCCGTCGATGACGGGCGAGTTGACGGCGATGCCGGTCGTCTCGTCGGTGAAGGCCGCCGCGGAGACGTCGCCGCCCTTCACGACTTCCACGATGGGGAGGTCGTAGCGTCGGGCGAAGGTCCAATCGCGTTCGTCGTGGCCGGGGACCGCCATGATTGCGCCCGTCCCGTAGCCCATGAGGACGTAGTCCGCGATCCACACGGGCGTGAGTGCGCCGGAGGCCGGGTTGCGGGCGAAGCCCCCGGTGGGCACGCCCGTCTTCTCGCGCTCGGCGCGGCTTCGTTCCATGTCGCTGCGGGCAGCGGCCTCCGCCCGGTAGGCCTGGACAGCGGCGCGGCAGGCGTCCGTCGTGAGCTTCTCCACGAGAGGATGCTCGGGCGCCAGCACGAGGAACGTCGCGCCGTAGAGCGTATCGGGCCGCGTCGTGAAGACGCGGATGGCCGCGTCAGAGCCGGGGACGGCGAAGTCGATCTCGGCGCCCTCGGAGCGCCCGATCCAGTTCCGCTGCATCTCGCGCGTGCTCTCGGGCCACTCCACGAGATCGAGATCCTGAAGGAGTCGGTCCGCGTAGGCCGTGATGCGGAGCATCCACTGCCGCAGGACCCGCTTCGTGACGGCGGCGCCGCACCGCGCGCACGCGCCGTCTTCCACCTCCTCGTTGGCGAGACCCACGGCGCAGGAGGGGCAGAAGTTGATGGGCGCCTCCGACTCGTACGCGAGCCCCTTCTCGTGGAGGCGCTTGAAGATCCACTGGGTCCACCGGTAGTAGCCGGGGTCCGTCGTGTCGATCTCCCGGTCCCAGTCGTAGCTGAACCCGAGCATGCGGATCTGGCGCCGGAACGTCGCGATGTTCTTCCGCGTCTCCACTGCGGGGTGCGTTCCCGTGCGGAGGGCGTGGTTCTCGGCGGGAAGGCCGAAGGCATCCCACCCCATGGGGTGCAGGACGTTGAACCCCCGCATCCGGCGCCAGCGGGCGAGGATGTCCGTCGCCGTGTAACCCTCGGGGTGCCCGACGTGGAGTCCCGCGCCCGAGGGGTAGGGGAACATGTCCAGGATGTAGTACTTGGGCCTCGCCGGGTCCACCTCGACCCGGAACGTGCGGTTCTCCTCCCAGTACTTCTGCCAGCGCGGCTCGATGACGCTCGGATCGTAGGGCATGGACGTCCTCTTCCGCCTCGGCGGAAACGTCGATTGTAGGGCGCCGGAGGGTCCGCGGAAGGGCGGCGCCCCGCTGGTTACAATGTCGGCGTTGCAACCCCTCCGGAGGCACTCATGACCCCGGTCCGCGGCCTTCTCGTCTCCTTCTCGGCGCTTCTTCTCGCGGGAGCCGCCGCCGCTCAGCCGCTCGAGCCCATCGATCCCGCCGAACTCTCCTCGCGCCGGGCCCGCGTCTTCGAGGCCATCGGCGACGCCGTGGCCTTCGTCTACGGCGCCGAGGAGCCGGGTTCCTACGTCGCCTTCCGCCAGAACAACGATCTCTACTACCTCGCAGGCCTCGTCGCGCCCGCCTCCTACCTGATCCTCGACGGGAAGGCGAAGACGGCGCTGCTCCTCGTGCCGGGGCGCAATCCGATGCGCGAGCGGTGGGAGGGGCCGCGCCCCGGTCCGGATGACGAGACGAAGGCCGCCACGGGCGTCGATGAGGTCCGGAACGCCAAGGACCTGACGAAGATCCTCGACGAGCGCCTCGCGCGGGCGAAGGTCGTCTTCATGCCGCTCGGCCCCGAGGAGAACGGCCCGGCCATCTCGGATTCCCTCGGGCCCCTCTACGCCTTCCGCCGGACCCACCCCCTCGAGAACCGTCCGAGTCGCGAAACGCACCTCAAGGAGGCCATCGCTGCCCGGGCTCCCAAGGCGGAGATCAAGGACCTGACGCCCGTCATCCGGAAGCTCCGAGCCATCAAGTCTCCGTCGGAGATCGCCCGGATCCGGCGTGCCAGCGAGACATCGGCCCGGGCGCACGTGGAGCTCATGAAGGCGGCGCGACCTGGCCTGTGGGAGTACGAACTCGCCGCCCTCTTCGAGTACCACACGAAGCGTGAGGGCTCCGCCCGGCTTGGCTACCACTCCATTGTGGGGTCGGGGCCGAACTCCTGCGTCCTCCACTACAGCGCTCTCTCCCGCCGCCTCGAGAACGGCGACATGATCTGCGTGGACGCCGGCGCCGAGATGGACTACTACGTCACCGACGTGACGCGCTCCTATCCCGCGAACGGCCGCTTCACGCCTGAGCAGCGCCGCATCTACGAGACGGTTCTCGCCGCGCAGAAGGCGGCGATCGCCGCCTGCCGGCCGGGCACGACCCTCCAGGCCCTCGAGAAGATCGCCCGGAAGATCATCCGCGACGCGGGGTTCGGGGACGAGTACTTCCCTCACGGCCTCGGGCACCACGTGGGCTTCGCTGTTCACGATGCGGGCGGAAAGGACCTCGAACCCGGGTCCGTCATCACGATCGAGCCCGGCATCTACGACCGCAAGACAGGCATCGGCGTGCGGATCGAGGATACGCTCGTGGTCACGCCGGACGGTTGCGAGAACCTGAGCGCGGGCGCGCCGCGGGAGATCGCCGAGATCGAAGCCCTCATGGCCCGGACCGAGGGCCAGGGCGGCCGCTGACGCCGTTCGCCGCGACGTGGCGCCGCGCGGCCGGCGACGGGGAGCCGGAGACGGAGGATGAGCGGAGACGCGACGGGAGGGAAGCGAAGGCCGGTCGAGGAGACGGTCCGGCTGGACCGGGATGCGGGAAGGGTGCGGCCGCTGGCGGAATACCTGAAGGAGTTTCCGGCGGACGAGGATGCCGTCGTCCAGGCGTACTACGCTTCGCGGTCGGCGGGGGAGCCGGAGTCGGTCGGCATGATCGGCCGCTACCGCCTTCTAAGGGAGCTCGGACGGGGTGGTCAGGGCGTTGTGTACATGGCGGAGGACACGCGGCTCGGGCGGAGCGTGGCGCTGAAGGTCCTGTCGAGGGGCTTCGGAACCACGGACGCGACGATGGCGCGCTTCCGGCGGGAGGCGGAGATCACGTCTCGCCTCGACCATCCGGGAATCTGCCCTGTGTACGACGTGGGTGTGGCGTCGGGCGTCTCCTACATCGCGATGAAGTACATCGAAGGGCAGACTCTCCACGCGCGGCTCCAGCCGGAGCCGGCCGGGGATTTCCACGTGGTGGAGGCGAGCACGGAGCGGCGCCGGGTCAGTCCGCCGCCCGTCGGTTCCGAGCCAGAGTCGGGATCCGCGGGTCCGGAGACGTGGGCGGGAATCTGCGAGGCGCTGAGGCTGTTCGAGGAGGCGGCGCTGGCGCTGCACGCGGCGCACGAGGCGCATGTCGTGCACCGGGACGTCAAGCCAGGGAACATCATGATCGACGGCTCGGGACATCCGGTCATCCTCGACTTCGGCCTGGCGCGCGACGCGAGCGGCGAGATGTCGACGCTGACCCAGTCGGGGGACCTGATGGGGACGCCGGCGTACATGTCTCCGGAGCAGGTGGCCGGGAGCCGGATCGCCCTCGATCGTCGGACAGACGTGTACTCACTCGGAGTGACGCTCTACGAGACTCTCACGGGTGGCCGCCCATTCGATGGGGCGTCGCGGGAGGCGCTCTACCAGGCGATCCTGACGAAGGAACCTCCGGATCCTCGGCGGAGAAACCGAGCGATCTCGGCAGAGCTGAAGGTGGTGCTGGAGACCGCTCTCGAGAAGGACCGCGACCGGCGTTACCAGACGGCGCAGAATCTGGCAGAGGACCTGCGGCGCATCCGGGAGCACCGCCCGATCCTCGCTCGTCCCGCGGGACCGGTCCTGCGGCTTCGCCGGTGGGTGAGGCGGAACCCGGTTCTTACAAGCTTCGTCGTCTCTCTGGCTCTGGGTCTTGGTGCATCGCTTATCCTCTGGTCGCGTGCGGACCGGAACGCCCGGGAGGCTCGGGCCCAGACGTTGCGAGCCGACGCCAAGTCGCGGGAAGTCGAAGCGCGGGCAGCGGAGGCCCGCGACAGCGCTCGCCTGGCGGAGAGCCGGGCGCGTTCGGAGGCCGCGGCGCTCTCGGAATACCGGCGGATGTCGGACGTGAAGCGACTCGAGACGCTGAAGCGCGAGATGTCGAACCTTCTGCCGCCTGTGCCGGACCGAGTGGAGCCGATGGAAGCTTGGCTTCGCCGGGCGCGAGGGCTCCTGTCAAGTCGTCCTCTCCATGAGGCGCGGCTCGACGAACTTCGCAGGTTGGCGCGTCCTGCCAAGGAGGCGGGACAGCGAAGTGAGCTCGAACTCTATCCCGGATGGGAGAAGAGAGCCTCACTCCTTTCCGAGCGGGAGAGGTTCCGTCGCCGGGTCCGGGACCTTGGGTTGGAGAATCGTGCTGGTGTGACAGAGAGTCGAGCTCTCGTTGAGGCGCAGCTCGCGAGGGTGGAGATGGAGATCGAAGAACTGGACATGGAATCCGAGAGTCGGACTCGCGCGTTCCCGGACCCCGAGGTGCAGTGGATGCACGACGTCCTGTCAGGTCTGGTGTCGGATCTCCGCGCGTTCGGGGCGTCCGAAAGGGGCGACGTGCGCCGAGTGGAGACGTGGCTTGCCTTCGCACGGGAGGTGAGGAAGAGGAGTCTCGAGGGAGACGCCGCGGAACTCTGGAAGCGCGCCATTGCGTCCATCGGGGATCCGGCGCAGTGCCCTCAGTACGGCGGGCTCACGCTGAAGCCTCAGCTCGGCCTCGTGCCCATCGGCCGGGATCCGGCCTCGGGGCTCTGGGAGTTCGCTCACCTCCAAAGCGGGGTGGCGGCCGAGCGCGGCCGCGGCGGGAGACTGGTTCTTCGAGAGGAGATGGGGATCGTCCTCGTTCTGCTGCCTGGCGGGGGCTTCCAGATGGGAGCCGAGCGGCCGTCCGCCGAGCGGCCGCCTGGCTCTCCGAACGTGGATCCGCTGGCGGATCCCAACGAGCGGCCGATCCACGAGGTGCATCTGTCTCCGTTCTTCCTGTCGAAGTACGAGATGACGCAGAGCCAGTGGGAACGGTGGGTCGGGAGGAACCCGAGCCAGTACGGTCCGGGATCTCGCCACGGCGCGAACGTGACGACGCGACTGCATCCCGTGGAAAGCGTGTCGTGGGAAGATGCGACGAGAGTCTCGAGGGAGCTTGGGCTCGAGTTGCCGACGGAGGCACAGTGGGAGTACGGGTGCCGTGGCGGGACGGGTACTGTGTGGTGGACGGGCGATGAGAGCCGAACCCTGGCGGGGACAGCGAATCTGGCGGATGCTTACTGCCATGCAAGGAATGGCCCCCCAGGCTGGGTCTACGAGATGTGGCTGGACGACGGATACGTCGCTCATGCCCCTGTGGGGACCTACCGAGGAAACGGGTATGGGCTCCACGACGTCGTGGGGAATGTGTTCGAGTGGTGCCGCGACCGGTATGGTCCCTACAAGGACCCGGTATCGACAGAGACTGGCGAGCGCCGCGCTCGGGCGAGCGATTCGATCCGAGTGAACCGCGGCGGGGCCTTCAGCGGGCCCGCCGGGAGCGCGCGATCGGCCCTCCGGAACGGCGGTGTGCCCGGGCATGCCGTTTCCGCGCTGGGCTTCCGCCCGGCGAGGGCCATCGAGGAGTGACTCAGGGCGTCCGCGATCGGGCGAAGTGGCGGGCTTCGGCGAGGGCGGCATCGATGCGGCGGAGATCGAGGCGGCCGCGATGCTCGGCCGGGTCGAAGCCGAAGGAGCGGCCCGCGAGGGTCTGGAGGGTCGAGATGGCCTGGACACGGACGAGGATGTCGGGATCACCGAGCCCCTCGACTGCGGCGTCCATGCCCGACTCGCTGCCGATTCGCGCCAGCGCGGCGAGGGCCGCGGCGCGGATCCTCGGTTCGGAATCGCGAAGAAGGGGAGCGAGAGGCGGAAGGGCTCGGGGAGTGCCTGCGATCCCGAGGGCCTCGGCGACGGCGAGGCGGACCATCCAGGATTCGGACGGAGATGCGAGGCGGGCGGCGTCGAGGAGGATGCCCTCCGGGGCGAGATCGGCAAGGCCGAGGATCGACCCGGCACGGACGGCGGGGCGGTCGTCCGCGAGAGCCGTCCGAAGTGCCGCCTCTGCCCCCGCGTCGCCGATGCGGCCGAGGGCGCGGGCGGCTGCCGCCCGGACGGCGTCCGGCTCCGAAGGGGCGGCCAGGACGGCGGCGAGGGCGGCCGCCGCGGCGCCGTCGCGCTCCGGCGTGAGGGCGTCGAGGGCGAGGCAGCGCACTTCCTCGTCCTCGCCGCGGCGCGTCGCGAGGGCGACGAGGACCTGCGAGGCTTCGGCGATCCTCATCTGCCGCAGGCCGGGGATGGCCGCGCGTTTCACCTCGGCGTGATCGTCCGGGCGCAGGGTGAGGAGGAGCGGCTCCGGCACGGTCTCGCAGAAGGTCGCCAGGGCCGCGGCTGCCAGGGCACGCACGTGCACGGACGGACCCGGGAAGAGGTTGCGGACGGAGTTCGCGAGTTCCGATGCGCGGCGGAGCCGAGCGAGGTGGAGGGCGACGCCGCGGAGGGCGAACGACGGTTCGGCGAGAAGGGCCTCCATGGTCTCGATGAAGGGGCCGTGCGGAAGCCGGGCCGCCGCGTGGACCGCGCGGTGGCGCCAGATGGACGAGGCGTCCCGGTCGGGATGCCAGGGGAGGCTGAACCGCTGCTCGAGGAGTTCGCGGGAGGCGCGCAGCGAGGCGAGGATCTCCTCCACCGTCGTCATGTCAGATTCTCCTTTGCCGGCGCCAGCTCGCCGAGAACATGGGCGAACTCGCGCTCGAGGGAGTCGATCAGGCTCGCGGTCCCGTCCGCGGCGGGGTCGGGCAGCACGGCGAAGGCGTAGGTCTCGATCTCGAGGGGACCGCTGATCCGGCCTTCGCGCACGAGCGCGAGGAGGGTGTCGAGGAAGGGGCGCGTCGTCCGGAGGCCGCCCACGTCTGTCCGGTCCACGGGCACGTGGAAGTGGATCCGCGCTTCAAAGGGCTCGGGGCTCCGGGAGGCGGGGGCGCCGAGGAAGTCGGGGAGGTCGCGGTAGCGGGCAATGCCCCCGGCGTGCCGTACGAAGGTCTGGTGGAGGTAGCGGGCCTCGGCGAACGGGAGGAGAGCGTCCCGGTCGCCGGCGCCCGTGGCCACGAGGCCGGCGGAGAGCTGGAGACGCCCCACCGCGACGCCGCCCGATGCCGGGATCGAGAGCACGGCGGCGGGATCTTCGAAGGCCACGGCGGCATGACAGGCGTCGAGACAGAGGGCGAGGTGGCGATCCGCCGCTTCGGAGGCGCCAAGCCGCGACGCCTCGGGCCGGAGCACGTCCCGGAAGAACGTGACCGCCTCCGCCGTGGTCTCGAAGAGTCCGAAGGGCTCGGGTTCGGGGCAGAGCACGATGCGGCGACCTGTTTGCCTCTCGAGGGCCGAGAACTCGGTGGCTGCGGCGACGAGGCCTCTCGCAATGCTGGACGGATCGGCGCCGAACTCCCGGAAGGAGCCGGGCACCGTGCTCACGGTGCCCTCGGCGCCTTCGGGAAGATGGCCGGCGAGGAATCGCGCCGCGTCCACCGTGTGCCGGAGGCGCGCCGGCTCCGTCCAGTCGGGCCGGAAGACCTGCTCCTTCACGCGGCCTGCGTGGAACCCGCCGGCGGGGAACGCGTTCACGGCCACCACGGACAGGCGGCGCTCCGCGAGGAAGCGGTCCAGGTCCCGGGCGGGCCCGCCGCCGGCGGCGAGGCGATGCGCGAGGTCCGCCGGGAGGTAGAGTCCGAGTCCGAGCGCGCCCCGGGGGCAGAGCCGCTCCCGGAGAGGAGCCGCAACCGCGTCGAGGGCCTCCACCACGCCCTCCAGCGTCTCCGCCGCGTGGATGTTCGTGCAGTAGATGAGGTCGACGGGATCCCGTCCCGGGATGTCCACACGCATGGGCGACTCTATCAGCCGCGTCCGGCGGCGAACCGCCCGTCAAGGAGAGGTTCCGCCCGGGATGCCGGCGGACGCCGGGAGAGCCGATCAGGTCGCGGCGGATTCGGCGGCGGCCTCATCCGGTGCGTCGGCTTCGGAGAGGATCCGCGGCGACACGAGGCGCGCCGAGGCGGCGAAGGCGTCGGGGTGGCGCGCACGGAAGAGGGTGACGCGGCTCGGCTGCGCCGTGAGCAGGACGATGGGGCGGCCTCCGGAGGTCTCGATGAGCCTCCCGAGGAAGTGGAGGAAGGCGTCATCGGAGAGCGGATCGAGATTGCGATCGAGGAGGAGGACCGAGCCGTCGCCGCGGGATTCGGCCAGGAGGCGCTGGAGGGCGGCGGCCGGGGATGCGGGAGCCTCCGCAGGCGAAGCCTCCGGGGGGATGACGCTGTCCGCCACGGCGAGGCCTCGAGCAATCGCCTCCGCCCGCGCCGCGAGGCTGCGGCGCTCCTCGAGGAGCCGGGCATACGCTCCCCGGCAGGCCGCGGCGACTCCCTCGATCCGGCTCGCGACGGCGCAGAGGGGCGCGGCGTCGGAGGCCGCGATCTCCGGCAGCGGGGCATCGAAAGGGCGGGAGAGGAGCGTGCGGCGGCGGTTCAGGAGGCGCTCGGCCGCCTCGTCGAGGAGGGCCGCACGGGCACTGGCCGCGAGGCGTCGCGACGTGGCTGCTTCCTCGAGGCGCGAGACGGCCTCGCGGAGACGGATCGCGGTGAGGGAGTCGCGCTCGAGCCGGATGCCGGCGGAGCGGAAGACGGCGAGGGCCTCCTCGATGCGCTGGAGCCGGGTCCGGGCGAGGATGGCGGCTTCGCTCCTCGAGCGAAGGAGGCGGCGGACGCGCAGGACGGAGAGGACGATCCCCGGCAGGACGACGACGGCTGCCACGCCGAGCGCGATGCGGTGGAGCTCGGAAATGCCCGTCTCGAATCCGGCGGCCGCGAGGGCCGCCGCTGCCACGAGGCCGGCGGCTACCGTGGCGCGGAGAGCGGGAGACGCGAGGGGGCGGGCGGCCTCCGCGCGAAGCGCCGCGGTGCGGGCCTCGATGTCCGCCAGGGCCTCGGTGACGGCGCGGGCCTCGAGAAGGGCCGTCCGGCCTTCCGCCGGCGGCGGTTCGCAGGGATCTCCGGCGATGGCCCCGAGGGTCTCGTCGGCCGTCGCGATGATCCGCAGCATCTCCATCTCGGCCTCGCGCGCGGCCTCGAGGGCCTGGCGCACGGGCGCGAGAGCCGCGCCGGCGGGATCCCCGGCTTCGCCGGCGGGCGCGGCGGCAGCGGCGGCGAGAGCCCGGATCTCCCCCTCGATGCGGAGCAGGGCCTCGGGCGCGGGGTTTCCGGTCGCCGCGGGAGTCGCCGGCCTGCCCGCCATTCCGTGGATGAGGGGACCGGGAATGATGCGGACCGGGGCGGGCGCACGGTCGTCGCCCGATCGCGGGATCCATGCGGCGCGGAGATCGGCAAGGACCTCAGTGGCGGGACTGTCGGATCGCCGGCGCGGCGGCAGGAGGATATGACATCCTCCCGCGGCGGCGTCGATCCGCCACTCGAGGACTTCCGACCCCGCGCGGGCCGTGACGGCGAGCGCGGGCGCGGCCGCCGTCGCCAGCGATCCGGTGTCCGGCCCGACTCTCATGCTGATCGCTCGCTCCCCGGCGGCGGCTGCCGTCACCTGCGGATGTCGATCGTGGTCTGCCAGATGCCATGGAGGGAGCACTTCGCCGCGAAGCGGAGCCGCTCGCCCTCCTGGGCGTCGATGCTGAAGTCGGCCTCCGCCATGGTGGCCCGCGGCGGGATGGACCGCGATCCGAGGAGACCGTTGCCGCGGTAGACGCGGATCTCCTCGATGCGGTGATCGTCCTGCGGCTCGAGGGGAACCGTCACGGTGAAGGCCCTGCCGTCCCTCCGGACGACGGGGAGATGGGCCCTCTGGAAGGGCGTCGCGTTCTCGAAGGAGCCCTTGTGGATCTCGCGGGAATCCTCGTCCCAGGAGCTGCCGCCGACGAAGGAGGAGCACGCGGCGAGGACGGGCAGAAGGCCGAGCAGCGCAAGGCGCGCCGCGGGGGCCGCTCGAATCATCATGCGTTGCAAGTTCTCTGTTCCCTGCATGTTCAGATTCCCTTCCATCCTGCCTATCGTCGCGGCGAGGGCAGGACCTTGATCCTCCGCGAAGAGGCCCCGCGACGCAAAGGGCGGGGGAGGGGGCACACCCGCCTTGACGGAACAGGGCGCGGCCCTATGCTTTGTGCCCACCGCGAGTTGTGCTTCCCCTCCCGCTCTTCTTCCGGAACCCTCATGTCCAGCGAACCTGTGCGATTCCTCCAGGCGGGGCTCGGTCCCATCGGTCTCGACGTCATCCGCCGCTCCCTCGACTACCCGAACCTCTCCCTCGCCGGCGCCGTGGACATCCGCCCGGACCTCGAGGGCAAACCCCTGAGAAGCCTCGTCGATGACCCCCGCCTTTCCGGGGATGTGCGCATCTCGGGGGACCTCGGCCGAGCGATCCGCGAAAGCGGTGCCCGCGTCGTGCTGCTCACGACCGTGTCGGGCCTCGGCGACGTCGTCCCGGACCTGGTCCGGTGCGCGGAGGCCGGGGCCTCTGTCGTGTCCTCCTGCGAGGAACTCGTCTATCCCTTCCTGAAGGCGCCGGCCGCCGCCGAGGCGATCGACGGAGCGGCCCGCCGCGGGGGGACGGCCGTCCTCGGGGCCGGCGTGAACCCGGGCTTCGTCCTCGACGCCCTGCCGCTCGTTCTCTCGGCTCCCGTGGCGAGCGTGAACTCCGTGAAGCTCTCGCGGGTCGTGGACGCGGCGCGCCGGCGCGGGCCGCTCCAGAAGAAGGTGGGCGCGGGCCTCTCCCCCGAGGAGTTCTTCCGCCGCGTGGAAGCGGGGGGCTTCGGGCACCGGGGACTTCTCGAGTCGGTCCACATGCTCTGCGCGGGGCTTGGCTTCGACCCCGCCGGCGCCACCGAGACCATCGAGCCCGTGATCTCCGCGAAGGAGGTGCGCACGGACTTCGTCCACGTGCGTCCGGGACAGGTCGCCGGCATCCACCAGGAAGCTTCCACGAAGGACGGCCGCGTCCACGTGGATCTCCGCATGTACGTCGGCGCCCCCGATCCGGCCGATCGCGTCCAGCTCTTCGGGACGCCGGAACTCTCGGTGACGGTGGAAGGCGGCTATCCCGGCGACGTGGCCACCTCGGCCATCCTGCTCAACCTCGCGCCCGTCGTGACGGCGCTCGAACCCGGGCTCAGGACCATGCTCGACGTTCCCCTGCCGCGCTGCCGCAGCCGCGTCTGAGCGGAAGGAAAAGACTCCCCGGCGGAGAGGCCACCATGGGCCTCGCGGTCAGCCATCCGTGAGACCAGACATCTCAGCTCCGCCGGGGAAGCCTCGGTTGCGGGACGCGGATGCGCTCCGCCGCCAGTCCTTCCATAGATCCGAGTTCGTGGCGATTACGGCGCCATCTCCGCTCGGAAGTCGCTCCGCGGCAGACGTCTATGCGGATTCGATCGCTTCCTTCGCCGCCTCCGCCTCCGCTCGCACATCGCTGTCGGGGTCCGTGGCCGCGACGTGGGCGAGGAAATCGCGGACGCCCCTGCCCCCGAGACGGCCGAGCGCCCAGGCGAGATGACGCCGCACGAGGGGCTCCACCGCCGGAAAGCGCTCCATCACGGCCGGCGCAGCGGACCGGTCGCCGCTGTTGCCGATGGCCACGGCGACGTTCCGCAGGAAGCCGGCGTGTCGCGCCCGCAGGACCGGACTCTTCCGGAAGATCCGCGCGAAGTCGTCGCGATCGAGGCCGAGCCACGCGACGAGCGTCGTCGACCGGAAACCCTCGCGCGGGCGGAATCCGGCGATCGGCTCCCGGATGGCGAATCGGTTCCAGGGACAGACCTCCTGGCAGTCGTCGCAGCCGAAGATGCGATGGCCGATGAGGGGTCGGAGATCCGCCGGCATGGGACCGCGGAGCTCGATCGTGAGATAGGAGATGCAGCGGCGCGCGTCGAGGACGAAGGGCGCGACAATGGCGCCCGTGGGGCAGGCCGGCAGGCAGCGGTCGCAAGTGCCGCAGCGGGTGGGAGCGGGGCGGCCCGGAGGCAGAGGCCGGTCGAGGAGAATCTCCCCGAGGAAGAACCACGAGCCATGACCCTCGCGGATGAGGTTCGTGTGCCGGCCCTGGAAGCCAAGTCCCGCCCGCTCGGCGAGGACCTTCTCGAGGAGCGGTCCGGTGTCGACGAAGACGCGCCCCCGGACGTCGGGCTCCGCGGCGCGGAGACCGTCGAGCACGGCGAAGAGCCGCTCCTTCAGGACGTCATGGTAGTCGTCGCCGAGCGCATACCGCGAGATGTTGCCGATGCGCGGATCGGGCGAGGGTGGCGGTCCGGGGCCGTAGTCGAGGAGGAAGACGGCGAGGGAGGCGAGGGGGGCGAAGAAGGCGGCGGGGTCGGTGCGCGCGACCGTGTTCCGGGAGAGCCAGGCCATCTCGCCGGCGTGGCCCCTGGCCAGCCACGCCAGGATGCGATCGTCGCGCCCTTCCGCGAGGGAGAGGGTCGCGCCGAGCCGGAGGCCCTGCGTCGCGGCGAGATCGAGGAGGAGGGCCTTCCGTTCCTCGGGCGTCACGGACAACTCCTCCGTTGGGTGCCCCGCGGGGAGGCTCTGCGATCCTCTGTCGTCAGACGTGAAGGGTCAGGGCGTGGATCCCGTGCCGCGGAGGCCGGATCCGGGGCGGCAGGCCGCCGATCTCGCGGAGAGCGCCTTCGACGAACGGAACCACCATCGACTTGCGCCACTGGAGCGTGAAGTCTGTGTTGTCGAGCGGCGTGGCGGGTCCCGCCGCGAGGCGGGCCGCGGCCGCCACCGTCTCCTCGGTGAGTCTCCGGCCGAGGACGGATCGCCCCGCTTCCTCGGCGATGACCGGGGCCGAGGCCGCGGCGCCGAGCACGATGCGCGCTGCCGTCGCGACGCCGTCCGGCGCGAGGACCAGAGCGGCCCCGACGCCGAGGACGGGGAAGTCGATGGAGCCGCGGCGCCGGAGCTTCCAGTAGGTGGAGCCGAGCCCCGGGACCGGGGCCGGCACCTGCACCTCCGTCAGGAGCTCGCCGGGCCGGAGGGCGAGGTACGCGATGCCGTCGTCGCGGTAGAGGGCTTCGAGGGGGATCTTCCGCTCGCCCTCCGCCGACCGGAGCACGATGGCGGCGCCGAGGGCGATGAGGAGCGGCGCCGAGTCCGTGGAGGAGACGGCCCAGCACCGCGGCGAGCCGGGAGCCACCCAGCATGTGGAGCCCGCCTCCTTCATGCAGTAGTCGATGGCCTGCCGCCAGTCCTCGTTCTGGTTGTAGTAGGTGCAGCGCGTGTCGAGGCAGAGGTTGCCGCCGAGGGTCCCCATGTTCCGCAGGACGGGCGTCGAGATGGCGGCGACGGCGCGGGCGAGGCCGGGGTGGCGCGCCACGGCGTCACGCGAGTCGAGGAGGGCGCTGAGCGTCGTCATGGCGCCGATCCGCGTCGGAGCGTCCCCGGCTCCGGCACAGACGCCGCGGAGGGAGTCGATGCGCCCGAGAGAGACCACGGTATCGGCGTGCTGGTGGCGCCGCTTGAGATTGGGGAGGAGATCGGTGCCGCCGGCGACGGGACGCGCGGAGGGGCCCTCGCCCGCGAGGATTCGGAGGGCCTCGTCGAGGGTGGCAGGGCGGCGATAGCGGAAGGCGGGGAGGCGCATCATGGCCGGGCCCCTCCCGCAGGACGGTCGGCCTCGGGCATGGTACCGGCTCCGGGGCGGAGGCCTGCCTCGGCGGGGTTGATCGCCGTGCCGTCGCCACCCTCATCCTTCGTGGGCACACGGAGCGGCTCGCCGAAGTCGATCCGGGGGAACGGCGCCGGGCCGAAGCGCGCCGGCCGGCCCGCGGCCTTCTCGGCGAGGGCCTTCCGGATCATGTGGGGGCCGACGGGCACCTGGTCGATGCGCACGCCGGCGGCGGAGGCGATGGCGTTCACGACGGCGGGGACGACGGGGAGGAGGGGGCCCTGGCCCACTTCCTTCGCCCCGAAGGGGCCCGCGGGGTCCGGATCCTCGATGAGGTAGGTCGTCACCGGCGGCATGTCGCTGAAGGTGGGGCTCTTGTACTCGAGCATCGAGGGGAACCTGTGGACGAGGGCCGACGAGCGGTCCCGCGGCAGGCGGCGGAAGGCCTGCTCCTCCATGAGGGCCTCGCCGAGGGCCATGTAGACGCTGCCCTCGACCTGGCCGACGACGAGGGCCGGGTTGATGGCGCGGCCGATGTCGTGGGCCACCCAGACACGGACCACCTCCGTGAGGCCGGTGCCGGGGTCCACGTCCACCTCCACGACGGCGGCGGAGTAGGAGTAGGCGGGGGAGGGGCCGACGCCGGCGCCGCGGTAGCGGCCCGGCGAGCGGGGCGGGATGTAGGATCCCGTCGTTCCGAGGGTGCCGTGGCGGGCTTCGGCGAGGGCCACCGCCTCCTCGAACGGGACGCCGCGGGAGGGATCGGATGCCGCGACGACGCGACGCCCGGCGAAGCGGAGATCGCGCGACTCCACCCCGAGCTTCTCCGCCACGGGACCGGCGATGAGGTCGCGGGCGCGCTCCGCGGCCTGGCGCGCGGCGTGGCCCATCATCATCGTGACCCGCGAGGAGTAGCTGCCGAGATCCACCGGTGTGAGATCCGTGTCGGCGACGCAGAGGCGGATGTCCTGGAGATCGATGCCGAGGATCTCGGCCACCACCGCGGCGAGAACCGTGTCCGACCCCTGGCCGATCTCCGTTGCGCCGCAGAAGACGGCCACGCCGCCGCTCCGGTCGAGCTTGATCTGGACGCCGGAATGGGGCAGGTGGTTCCAGTAGATCGGAAGTCCGGCGCCCGAGAGGTAGGCGCCGCAGGCGAGTCCGAGGCCCCGGCCGGGAGGGAGATGACCCCGCCGCTGCCGGAAGCCGCTGCCCTCCACCACGGCCTCGATACACCGTCCGAGGGCCACGGAGCCGATGCGGAGCCAGTTGGCCGTCACGGCGCCGGGCTTCACGAGGTGCCGGAGCCTGAGATCCGCGGGGCAGATCCCGAGGCGCTCGGCGGCCTTGTCGAGGTGGATCTCGAGGGCGAATCGCGGCTGAGGCGTGCCGTGCCCCCGTTTCGGGCCGCAGGGCGGCTTGTTCGTGAAGGCGCGGAGGCCGTCGAAGCGGTATCGCGGCAGCTCGTAGGTCACGGTCTGCAGCGCGCCCGTGTAGTACGTGCTCGCAACGCCGTAGCTGCCGTACGCGCCGCCGTCGAGCGCCGTCGTGAGGTGCTGGGCCGTCATGGCGCCGTCGTTCCGGAAGCCCGTCCGGAGGTGCATGCGGACCGGGTGGCGGCCCCGGTGGCAGTAGAAGACCTCCTGCCGCGTGAGGCAGATCTTCACGGGCCGGCCGATCTCGAGGGCCATCTTCGCGGCGACGATCTCGTGGTTGAAGGGATCGCTCTTGCCACCGAACCCGCCGCCGTTGGGCGTGGCGATGACGCGGATGCGGGACGCCGGAAGACCGAGGACCTTCGCGAGGGCGCGGTGGAGGTAGTGGGGCGTCTGGGTCGAGGACCAGACGGTCACGCGGCCGTCGTCCTCGGGCACGGCGACCGTGGCGTGCTGTTCGAGCGGAAGGTGGGTGTTGCCCTCGTAGAAGACGTCGTCCTCGAGGATGAGGTCGGCCTCCCGGAAGCCCTTCTCCACGTCGCCGAAGGCGAGGGAGATGCGCTTGTGGATGTTGCCGTCGTCGGAGTAGTCGTGGATGCGAGGCGAAGGCGTGGCGAGGGCCTCCTCGACGGTGGCGATGGTCGGGAGCGGTTCCCACTCGACGGCGATGGCGAGGGCGGCGGCCTCGGCCTGCTCCTCCGTGAGGGCGGCCACGGCGGCGACGGGGTCGCCGACGAAGCGGACGCGGTCCACGGCAAGGGCGTGCTCGTCCTGGGATACAGGGAGGATGCCGAAGGGTTCCGGCATCGAATCGCCGGTGAGGATGCCCAGGACTCCGGGCATGGCTCGCGCGCACGAGGTGTCGATGCGTGCGATCCGGGCATGGGGCACGGTGCTCCGCCGGAGCTTCATGTGGGCCATGCGCGGGAACTGGAGGTCGTCGGCGAAGCGCGTCTGCCCCGTCACCTTCGGGCGCGCATCGACGCGGCGGAAGGGTCGACCGATGAGGTTCTGCGGGACGGCGGCGTCGCGAGCGGGGGGTGCATCGGACGGAGGAGGAGCGGCCCCGGGCCGGGCGGTCATGGCGCGGCTCCCTTGCCTCCCCGGCAGGGCGGCGGCGCAGGCGACCCGTGGAGGCTCCGGACGTCCGGCGTCCAGTCCGTCTCGCCCCGGAGGAGGGCGGCGGCGCCCTCCACGGCCTCGAGGATCTTCACGTAGCCCGTGCAGCGGCAGAGGTTCCCCGAGAGGGCCTCGGAGATCTGGTCCCGGGAGGGGCGCGCGTGTCGCTCGAGGAGCGCCCGGGCCGTCATGAGGATGCCGGGCGTGCAGTATCCGCACTGGGCCGCGCCGAGGTCGGCGAAGGTCCGCTGGAGCGGGTGGAGCGCATTGCCGGACATGAGGCCCTCGACGGTCTCGATGCGGCGGCCTTCCATGTCGGCGGCGAGAGCGAGGCAGGACAGCACGGGCTCGCCGTCCACGAGCACCGTGCAGGCTCCGCATTCGCCGAGTTCGCAGCCGTGCTTCGTGCCGGTGAGGCCGCACTCCTCGCGGAGCACCTCGAGGAGCGTGTGGTGCGCGGGGAACGCCACCGTGCGCGCCTCGCCGTTCAGGGTGAGCGTGAGCGTGAGCATCTCCTTGGTCACGAACGATCTCCCTCGGCAGGGGTCCTGAGGAGGAAATCAGGGACGGCGGCGCGGGGGAAGCCGCCGGCGGGGGGCGCGAAGTCCGCACCCGGGGCGAGAAGGCCCCGGACCAGCGTCTCGGCCATCTCCGCGGCGACGTCGCCGATGGCGAGACGGCCGGCAGGGCGGTACCAGCGGACCGTCCAGTTGGCGGCGCCGAGGATCGTAGCCGCGGCCACGGTGGCGGAGGCAGGCCGGAAGATCCCGCGGGCCATGCCCCGATGGAGGACGGCGCGGAGGCCCTGTTCGTAGCGGTCGCGGTCGGCGCGGCGGCGCGATCCCGCCCCCGATGCCGGCTCGAGCTCGAGGTGCGCGAGGGACCCGTGAGTAGCCTCGTTGAGGCACAGGACGTGTCCGGCTGCGACGCGGAAGATCTCCTCATCCTCCCGGCGGGAGACGCTGCTCGCCCACTCGAGGAGGAGGAACAGGCGGCTCAGGGCGTCCTCCTGGCAGAAGGCGAGGAGCGAGGCCTTGTCCCGGAAGTAGTAGTAGAGGTTTCCGACGCTCATCCCGAGGGAGAGGGCGATGTCACGCATGGAGGCGCCGTGGAAACCCCGCTCGCGGAAGGTCCGCGCGGCGGCACCGAGGATCTCCCGACGGCGCTCGGCGGGACGGGCGGAATCGGGGTCGGCCTGGATTCGAACCATGGTTCAAAATGCTACGGGGGCGCCGGGTTCGTGCAAGGGTCGCGTTGCAACGGCGGCCGCGGGCAGTGTAGGCTATCCGGTGATGCCGCGAGGATCGTTGCTGCCGCCGGTCGCGCGACCGGGGACCCGCCCCGCGGCACGGAGAGAGGAACACCCATGAAGCTCCACACGTGCGCCTTTCTGGCCGTCCTGGCCATCGTCTTCGTGCCGGCCCTGACGGCCCAGACCTTCGGTGGGCCATTCCCGCCCATGCCGATCCCCGACAACCCGACGGGAGCCTGTTCGCCCATCTTCGTTCCGGCGGTCCAGACCGTCGTCGTGCCGGGAGGGCTCGGGACCATCACGAACGTGACCGTGTCCTTCGGCCTGACCCATACGTGGCACGGCGATCTCAATTGCCTCATCGATCACAACGGCACGACCGTGTCGCTCATGGGGCCGGTGATGCCGTGCACCGGATTCGGCGATTCATCGGATCTCCAGGGGCTCTACACCTTCGATGACGCCGCGCCCCTGTCGATGGATGCCGCGGCGGCGGCGGCCGCCGCCAACGTCGCCATCGCGCCCGGCTCTTACATCGGGGACAATCCCCTGGCGGCCTTCCTCGGGACGGATCCCACCGGCGTCTGGATCTTCACGTGCTGGGACCAGGCCGCCGGAGACACGGGGACGTTCTACGATGCCCGCGTCACCCTCGGACTCTGCAGCACGAACTACACGATCGGCCAGCCCGCGGGGCCGGGAACGAGCCTGGAGATCGCCCACACCTGCGGTTTCCCCGGCTCGACGTATCTCTCGGCCATCGTTCCCGGCAACGGCGGCGTTCCGACGGGGTGGTTCTTCGGCCTCAACATCGGGATCAGCACGATTCTCACGGAGATCGCCTTCGGCCCGCCGTTCTACGGGTCGCTCGACGGCTCCGGAAACGCGGTCTTCTCCTTCCCGGGCGTGCCCGCCGGGCTCCAGTTCGCATCCGTGGGGCTCCACTTCGACTCGGGAACGGGCTTCGCGTCCTACATCTCGAGCGCCTTCACCTACACGGTCCAGTAACTCGTTCGCGGAAAGGGCCGGGGCGGGAGACCGTAGATCCCCCGCCCGACCTTCACCCCCCCCAGGAGATTCCGACCATGCGCCGCCTTCCGGCCCTTCTGATCGCCGTTGCGCTCGGCTCCTCCGTCGCCGCCCAGGACGATGTCGTCCGCCGCATCATCGACGAGGCCAGGAACAGAAGCCGCGTCATGGAGCACCTCGATCACCTCACGAACCGCATCGGCCCGCGGCTCACGGCGTCGCAGAACCTCCAGAAGGCCTGCGAGTGGGCCCGGGAGACCTTCGAGTCCTTCGGGCTCAAGCCGGCGCGGCTCGTTCCCTGGGGCGAGTTCCCCGTGGGATTCGATCGCGGCCCCTCGTCGGGCCGCATGGTCGCACCGGAGGAGAAGACGCTTCGTTTCGGCACCAACGCCTGGACCGCCGGAACAAAGGGCGCCGCTCGCGGCAGGGCCGTCCTGGCACCCGCGAGCGATGAGGAACTGACGGCAGCGGCGAACCGCCTCGCGGGCGCCTGGGTCGTCGAGGCGAAGTCCGGAGGGCTCGACGCGGAGTTCCGGAAGCGCCGGGACGAGGCCTTCGAGAAGGCCGGGATCCTCGGCATCGTGCGCGGGGTCCGCGGGGAGCTCATCGTGACGAGCGGAAACTGGCGGATCGATCCGGAGAAGCTCCCGGCACGGGTCCAGGTCCAGCTTCTCGGGGCGGATCACGCGGACATCGTGGAACGTCTCTCGGCCGGAACGGAGGTCGTCCTCGAGTTCGACATCGCGAACCGGTTCCGGAAGGGGCCCATCCCCCTCGTCAACGTCGTGGCTGACATCCGGGGCGCCGAGAAGCCCGATGAATACGTCATCGTCGGCGGTCACATCGACTCCTGGGACGGTGCGACAGGGACCACGGACAACGGCACGGGCACGGCGACGACCCTCGAGGCGGCGCGGCTCCTCATGGCGGCAAAGGCCCGTCCGAAGCGCACGATCCGCTTCATGCTCTGGAGCGGGGAAGAGCAGGGACTCCTCGGGTCGCGGGGCTACATCAAGGAGCACGGCGATGAGCTGCCCCGCATCTCCGCCGTCCTCGTCCACGACGGAGGCACGAACTACGTCTCCGGCATCAACGCCACGAAAGCCATGCTCGCCGACTTCGAGACGGTCTTCGCGCCGCTCAGGGACCTGGATCCCGACATGCCGTTCAAGATCCGGGAGGTGAAGGGGCTTCCCGTCGGCATCGGAAGCGACCACGACTCGTTCCTCCGCTCCGGCGTGCCGGGCTTCTTCTGGAACCAGTCCGGCCGGGCCGTCTACAACCACACGCACCACACCCAGTTCGACACCTACGATGCCGCCATCACCGAGTATCAGGTCCACACCTCCATCGTCGCCGCCGTGGGGGCGCTCGGCATCGCCAATCTCGATCACCTCGTCTCGCGTGAGGGGATGCTCTCGGCGGAGGGGGCCGGAAGGCCCTTCGCGGGCATGCGAGGGCGCCGGCTCGGTGTGGTCTTCGGCGACGGCATGACGGTGGAGGAAGTCATGGACGAGACTCCGGCCGCGAAGGCCGGGGTCCGTCCCGGCGACCGACTCCTCCGTGTGAACGGTCAGGCCGTCGCTGCCCAGGACGAACTCAGGACCCTGCTCCGGGAGAGCCGGGGCGACGTGAAGATCGCGGTGCGTCGCGGCGAGGCGGACGTGGAGATGGTCGTGTCCTTCCCCGAGGCTCCGGCGGAGTCGCGGCCCGGTCCGCCGCGCTGAGCGGCGCCTGCGCCGCTACCACTGGCTCGACTTGAGACCGAGGTCGACGCCGGTCCGGCCCGCGGCGATCCGGGATGCGCTCGCCGAACGGTGGATTGGAGCGCCGCCGCCGGAGTCGGCCTCGAAGCTGTTGGCCTGGATCTCGTAGTCGCCCGGGGCGAGTGCGCGGATCACGTACTCGCCCTGCGCGTTGGAGCGTCCGTGTCCGCCTCTGCGCGCTCCGCGACGGCCTCCTGACGGTTCGGCGCTGATCCACACATTGGCCACGCCGCGGCCCTGAGCATCGAGGACGCGGCCCGAGATCGTGAGTCCCTCGGTGAGCCGGAGATTCCGCTCCGTCGTCTTTCCCGCGACGAGGACGAGCGTTGCCTCGTCGGGGTCGAGAACGAACTTCGGTTCCTCGTCATCGAGGGAGAGCACGGCCTCACCGGGCGGCAGGTCCTCGACGAGATAGCGTCCGTCCGCGCCCGTCACCGTCTCCCAGGCCCGCCGCCGCCCGAACTCCGCGTCGGGTCCGCGCCTTCGCGCCGCCGGGGCGACGCGGATCCTGAGTCCGGCGGCGGGACCGCCGGGGGCGAAGACCTGCCCCGCCACGGCGGCGCCTCGCGGCAGGACGATGCGAAGCTCCGGCGGAGGCCCGTCGGATGTCTTCGTCTTCGCCTCCGCTCCGGCGGGGAAGTCGCTGTGGGTGACGGTCACTGCGACCGAATCCGCGACGGCGATCCCCGCGAAGACGAATCGCCCCTCGGCGTCCGATGTCGTCGTGTTCGCCTCTCCGCCGATGGCGAGGCCGCGGAGGATCTCCGAGACATCGTCGCGGGGAACGCAGCGAACGCGTGCCCCCGGCACCGGCGTTCCGTCCTCGAGGACGACGATGCCCCGGACCGGCACGCCCCGGTCGAGGGCGATGGCCACGTCCCGGATCTCGCCGCCGGGCTCGAGACGCAGCACCGTCCCGGCGTCCCGGTCGCGGCCTCCGCCGAAGACGGCGAACATGGCCTGAACGTCGGACTCCTTCATCGCCCATCCGTCCTTCATGGCCATGAGCGCGACGGGACCTGCGGGAACGCTTTCGAGTTCGAAGCGTCCGCTCTCGTCCGTGCGCGTGCGGGGGAGGCTCCGTCCGCCGGACCGGCGACCCCCTGACGCCGTGCTCAGGACCTCGGCGCCCGCGATCCCGGTGCCGGAGGCCCGGTCATAGACGCGGCCGGAGACGCGGCCGCCGCGGGCCACGGTGATGTCGATGCGGGCCTCGCCGCCCTGGGGGAGCTCGACCTGGACGCGGACGCCGCCGAGGCCGAACTCCATGCCCTCGCGAGCGGCGCCGGTGGCGGAGCGGATGGTGTAGCCTTCGGCCTTGAGGAGGATGAGTCCCGCGTCCAGCGGAGGCAGGCCCGAGATGACGTACTGGCCGTCCCCGTCGGTCTCCGCCTGGCCGTACGTGGAGTTGAAGTCGAGATACGAGACGAGGGCGCAGCGCACCGGCTCACCGGAGACGCAGTCGGTGACCCGGCCCCGGATCGTGGATTTCCGGTGCAGCGTCACGACCACGGGCTCGGTCCGGTCTTTTCGGATCTGCATCATGGCCGTTGCGAAGCCGCGGGCGCGCGTGAGGAGCTGGTATTCCTCGATGCCGAGCGTCCGGAACGCGAACGCCCCCTTGGCATCGGATGTCGTCGTGAAGCTCTGGAGGGAGAAGGGAAGGCCGTCGGGCTGGCGGAAGATGGCCAGCTCCGCACCCTCGATGGGCGTGCCGTCCTCCGCGATCACTGTGCCCGTGAGCGCCCGGCCGGGCCGCAGGAGGAGCGTGACGCGGGGCGGCGGAGGGCCTTCGGCCGCCACGACGATGACGTCGGACCACCGGGCCTCGAGGCCGTCCGCGTGACCGCCCACGACGTAGTCTCCGGGCGAGACGTTCGAGAACAGGAAGGTGCCGTCGGCACCGGTCGTCGCCTGGTCGAGGGCGGGCGCCGGCTCGAAGACCCCGCGGATCATCTCGGGGAAGTCGAGCTCGAAGTAGGACTTGAGGGCTGCGGCCCGCGTGAGGACGACGACGGCGCCGGGGAGCGGCGCGCTTCCGCCGGCGAGGACGCGCCCCGCGATGCTCTGCCCTGCGGCGATCTCGATGACGCCGAGATCGCGAACCTCTCCGGGCTCGAGACGGAGTGTCCGAGCATGGACGTCGAGGGGAGCCGCGAGGCGGACCGTGAACTCGGCGTCCACGAGGGACGGGAGGCCGGCGAGGCGGAAGGACCCGGCATCGTCGGTCCGCCCGATGATGACGTCTTCTGTCCCCGTTGGCCGGAAGCGGACCTCGGCGCCGCCCATCGGACGGCGCGTGACGGCTTCGGCGACCACGCCGACGATCGCCGCCGGCGCCGCGGTGGCGCCCGTGGCCGCGGATTCCGGCGCCTCCCGCCCCGCGGCGGGCCGACGCGGCGCGGCGGTTTTGGAGGCCGTCGTGTGGCGGGGAGGCGCCGTGGCGCCTTCGGCCGGCGCCTCGGCGGAGGCCGCGTCGCCCGGGCCGGCCGGCGGCGGCGCGGCACTGTCGCTGGTGAGGAGGATGAACGCGATGGCGGCGGCAGCGATCACGGCGCCGACCAGGAGAAAGGGGCCTGTCTTCATGTCGCCCTCCGTCGGAGATGACGGGGTTCCGAGCCCGGGACCCGCAGTCTAACAGGGCGGGCGGGCCGAAGTTGCCCGCGGGGATCCCGCCGAGGCAGCGCTCGCCGCCGCCGCGATACCATCGCGCCGCGCCCGGCGCACGTCCCGGGATGGGCGGCGCCGCGCCGGCCGGAGATTCCCGACTTGGACAGTGGGCAGGCTCTCGCGACCCTCGCCGGACGGCGCCTCGTCGTCTTCGACCTCGACGGCACGCTGTACGACGCGGCCCGTTTCCCGGAATACGTGGCTCGAGCCGAGAGTCTCCCCGCCGAGTGCCTCGCGGCACGTCTCGACATCCCCCGCATCGAGGCGGAGGAGCGGCTTCGGATGGCTCTGCTCGCGGCTCCGGGAACGAGTCTCACTGCGCTCCTCGCCACAACGTTCGGCGTTTCGCTCTCCGCCTTTAACCGGTTTCGCGAGGCGCGTCTCCGGCCCGGAGAACTCCTCGTCGAGGATCAGGATCTGGCGGCAGCGATTGCGGACCTCGCGTCGCGTTTCACGCTCGTCCTCGCCACCAACGCCGCGCCCCGCGTCGCCGCGGGCACGCTGCGGGCCCTCGGCATCGCAGCGGATGTCTTCGCCGCCGTCCTCACCGCCGAGGACCTGGGATGGGCGAAGCCGGATGTCCGATTCTTCTCCGCCGTGCTCGAGCGCCTTTCCTGTCCCGCCGGCCTGTCGGTATCCGTGGGCGACCGACTCGCCGTGGACATCGAGCCCGCAAGGGCCGTGGGGATGGCGGCGATCCTGGTCGGGGGGCCGGACGACGTCCGGCGGCTCCGGGGAGCGCGACCCTGACGTGTTAGCCTGCGGCATCCGGCGGGTTCCCCTGGTGAGACCATGAACATCCTCGTCGTCGGCGGAGGGGGGCGCGAGCACGCCCTCTGCTGGAAGCTCAGGCAGTCCCCCCTTGCGAACCGTATCCACTGCGCTCCCGGCAACGCCGGGATCGCGGAGATCGCCACGCTCGGCGATGTCGCTGCCGATGACGTGAACGGGCTTCTGGCCTACGCGAAGACCCACGACATCGACTTCACCGTCGTGGGGCCCGAGGCGGCGCTCTGCGAGGGCGTCGTCGACCGCTTCCGCGCCGACGGGCGCGCCATCTTCGGCCCCACGCGGGCCGCGGCGGAGCTCGAGGGGAGCAAGGCCTTCGCCAAGGAACTCATGGCGCGCCATTCGATCCCCACGGCCGCCTTCCGTGTCTTCGATGAGCCGGGGCCGGCCCTCCGGTACATCGACGGCGTCCTTGGCTGGCCCATCGTCATCAAGGCGTCCGGGCTCGCCTCGGGCAAGGGGGTCGTCATCGCCCGCGACGCCGAGGAGGCCCGATCGGCCGTGACGCGCTGCATGGTCGAACGCGTCTTCGGGCGGGCGGGAGATCGGGTCGTCATCGAGGATCGCCTCGAGGGGGAGGAGGTTTCGATCCTCGCACTCACAGATGGCTCGGCCATCGCGCCCCTCGCTCCGGCGCAGGATCACAAGCGGCTCAGGGACGGGGACGAGGGGCCGAACACCGGCGGGATGGGCGCCTACTCGCCGGCGCCTGTGGCGACGGAGGCGTTCCTGCGCCAGGTGGAGCGCGACATCCTCGTGCTCACCGTGCATGCGATGCAGAGGGAGCGCCGGCGATTCACCGGAATGCTCTACGCGGGCCTCATGGCCACGCGCAATGGTCCCCGGGTGCTCGAGTACAACGTCCGATTCGGCGATCCGGAGACCCAGGCCATCCTCCCGCGGCTCCGGAGCGACCTCCTGCCGCTCCTGCTCGCCTGCGCGAAGGGCAAGCTCGACGACCAGGTCATCGAGTGGGATCCCCGCCCGGCCGTGACCGTCGTGCTGGCCTCCGAGGGCTATCCCGGCCCCTGCGCCAAGGGCCGCCCGATCCGCGGCCTTGCGGAGGCCGCCGCGCTGCCCGACGTCGCCGTGTTCCACGCGGGCACGGCGAGGGCGGGGACCGACGTCGTCACGGCGGGGGGGCGCGTTCTCTCCGTCACGGCGCTCGGCGACGATTTTGCATCGGCGCGAGCCCGTGCGTATGAGGCAGTGGACCTCATCACGTTCGACGGTCGGATCTACCGGAAGGACATAGGTTCGCGCGCCCTCGAGAGAGCTCGGTCGGCCTCTTCTAAGGTATAGACAGTCAATAAGTTGCGCGCGATCGTCGTTGCGGTTTACGGGTTATTCTGGTAGGCTCAGAGGCGGCACCGCCATGGACCTGCGCATCGACAAGACCCGCGACCAGGACACGCACGGCGAGGAGGAGATCTTCGCCGGGTTCCTCCGCTCCCGCGGACTCAGGCTCACCGCCTCGCGGCGGCGGGTGCTCCGGCGCATCTTCGCGATCCACGATCACTTCACGGCCGAGGATCTCCTCGGACGGCTGCGCCGCGCGGGCATCCGGGCCTCCAAGGCGACGGTCTATCGCACGCTGACGCTCCTCATCGACTGCCGCCTGCTCAACGCCTACGACTTCGGCGAGGGCGCGCGGTACTTCGAGCATGTCTTCGGACACCGGCAGCACGATCATCTCTTCTGCGTCGTGTGCAAGGACATCGAGGAGTTCCGCGACGAACGGATCGACGAGGTCAAGGAGCAGGTGGCCCGGCATTTCCGGTTCAGCCCGCTCTCGCACGTCCTCTCCATCTTCGGCCTCTGCCGGACCTGCGCAACCCGGAAGGAGAGCCTCGCTCACCTCGGCCGCAACGGCGATGCCCGCACCGGCGCCTCGGCGACGGTGCCCAACTGAGGAGTCCCCCATGAGAACCCTGGTTCCCCGTGTCCTTGCGGCGCTGGCTGCCGTGCTGCCCGCCGGAGGCGGACTTCGCGGGCAGGAGTCGGCTCCCGCCACCGCGACGCTGCCCGCAGCGCCCGCCGCGTCCCTCGGAGATCGGGCTCGCAAAACGGTGGACCGGGGGATCGAGTTCCTGAAGCAGGTCCAGGATCCGGCCACCGGGGCCTTCCGCGCCTACGCGGACCGGGATCCGGACGTGGGCATCACGGCCCTCTGCCTTGCGGCGTTCGCGACGTCCCACCGGAAGTACCGGGAGGACGACGGCCCCATGATCCGGCGGCCCGTCGAGTATCTCCTCGCGCGCCAGAAGCCGGACGGCTCGATCCATGACGGCGCCCTCCAGAACTACTGCACCGCCATCTCCATCCTCGCGCTCACGGGCCTCGGGAATCAGGCCCATGCGGGCGCGGTCGAGCGGGCCGCGGCCTACCTCAGGACGACGCAGGCCGACGAGTCGGAGGGCTACACGACGAGCGACCGGTTCTACGGAGGCGTCGGGTACGGAAGCGCCCAGCGCCCCGACCTCAGCAATGCTCAGACGGCGCTCGAAGCGGCGGCGGCGGCCGGCGTGCCGAAGCAGGACGAGTTCTTCCGGAAGGCTCTCGTGTTCCTGCAGCGGTGCCAGAACCGCAGCGAATCCAACGACCAGACCTGGAAGGACGAGAACGGCGCGCCGGTGGCGCCGGGGAACGATGGCGGCGCCATGTACTATCCCGGCAACAGCATGGCCGGGATCGAGGAGGGGCCCGACGGCCGCCGGACGTTCCGGAGCTACGGGAGCATGTCCTATGCCCTCCTCAAGAGCTACCTCTTCTGCGACCTCTCGCCCTCGGACGAGCGCGTCCGGTCCGTCCTCGACTGGGTCCGGAAGAACTACACTCTCGACTGGAACCCGGGATTCGAGCACCTCGAGATCCCGAACGCCCGCTACATGGGCCTCTTCTACTACTACTACACCCTCGCCAAGGCCCTCGATCTCCTCGGCGAGGAGACGATCCGCGATGCGGACGGGCGGGAGCACGCCTGGCGCCGGGAGCTCGCGATGAAGCTCCTCGCGCTCCAGGCCGGCGACGGGTCCTTCGCCAACGCCCAGAACGGCCGCTGGTGGGAGGATTCGAAGACCCTTTGCACGGCCTACGCGCTTCTCGCCCTCCAGGTCTGCCTGAAGGGCGACCTGAAGTAGGTCCGGCCATGGCCGGGGGTGCTTCCGTCCCGGAGACGGAATCCGCGCGGCGACGGGGCGCCGTCGGGATTCTCGGCGGATTTCTCGCGCCCCCGGTCGCCGCGGCCGCGGCGTGGTGGATGCTCTTCGATCTGCCGGCCGGAGGAGGCGCCGATCCGGCCTCTCGCGCCGCGCCGATCTTCGCGCTCTTCGTGTTCCAGGTCCTCGCGCTGTCTCTCGCGGCGGCGGCTCCGGCGCCGGGGCCATGGAGAGCGGCGGCCGGGGAAGTGGTTGCCGCCGCAGGCTTTCCGCTGATCGTTCTCCCGCTCGCCGCGGGTCCGGCGGGCCTCACGGGCGGAGGAGTCCGCGAAGCCGCGCTGCTCTCGGGCGCCTTCTCTGCCGCACTCCTTCTCGGATCGCTCCCCCTCCTCGTCTTCGGCGGCCGCGCGGCCCGGGCGCTCGGCGTCGCGATCCTCGGCTTCGCGCTCAACGGCGGCGTCTTCGCCCTCCGGCGGCTGCTCGTGGATCCCTACGCGACGCTCCCCGGCGAGCTCCGCCGGGCGCTCCTCGACGCTGCCCTCGACGCGAACCCCCTCTGTGCCATCTCGGGCGGAGTGCTCGGGTTCGACTGGTTCCGGCACGATTACCAGTTCGGGAGCGGCCGCCTGCTGGTCGGTGAAGTGAACTTCCGCTATCCTCGCGTGCAGGCCACGGCCATGATCCACGTGGGGATCGCGGCCGCCGGCCTCGTCCTCGCGGCTGTCTGCCACGCGGCGGTCGGCGGGCTCAGAGCCGTGCTCCGGCGCGGCGCGGAACCGGACGCGCGATGAAGAAGAAGATCTCGCTCTCGTTCCCGAAGAACCTCCTCGCGGCGCCGTTCCTCATCCCCATGTCCCGCCGCTTCCCGGACCTCGAGATCAACATCCTCGGTGCGACGATCACCGCCGATTCGGGCGTGATGGCGCTCGAGCTCGCGGGCGTGGAGGAGCAGGTCGAGGGCGCCATCCGGTTCATGCGCGAGAGCGGGGTTACGATCGAGCACTTCGGGGACGTCTCCTGAGACCCGTCACGCGATTCCGGCGCCTCGAGGGGACGGGGGCGGCGCCCGCTATCGAGGCTTGCCGGAGCGGCGAGCCGGGGGAAGACGAGGTCGGTCCGGGGGGTGGCGGGTCCCAACTTCGCTGGATTCCTGTTGACGAACCGGTCGAAAGATGGCATAAACCGGGCTCGGGAACGTGATTGAATCCCGGCTTGCCGGGATTCGCCGCGAGCCCGTCCGGACCGTCGAACAGGTGGCCCGGAGATGGGAAAAGGGAACATGACACCGCATCCCGCGCCGGCCCGGACTCCGGGAGGACGGGGCGGGTTCCGGAACAAGCCCATTGACAACCGTGGCAGTTGCATCCATAGTTGACGCCGAATTCGGAACCCGGAGGGGGGGGCCCCGCTGTCTCACGACGGGCGGCATCCCGGAACCGGGTGGACCCGGAACCGGACGGACGGACATCTCGAAGGGGTCCGCCGACGGCTCGAGGGAGTGAACCGACGGGCGGCCGGCCGAAGCGGTCGCCAAGACCGAGGAGGGATAAGGTCCATGAGAAAGTGGAACGTTCTGGTCCTGCTGGTCGCGGCGGGGTGGTTCGGGTCGAGCCCTGTCACGGCCCAGACGGGCGGCGATGACCTCAGAAGGGAAGTCGAGGCCCTGAAGGAGCAGAATCGGCAGATCCTCAAGATCCTTGCCGACGAGCGTGAAGCCCGACAGAAGCTCGAGCGTCAGGCCACAACGGATCAGGGAGTCTCGGGCGCCGACGCTGAGCTCGAGCGCTACATCAACGATCTGAGCTCGCGCATGGTGGATGCGACCACCATCACGAGCGTCGCCAACCCGATCAACATCACCGGCGAGTTCCGTTTCCGGACGGGCTGGACGGCGAACCGCAATTTCGGTCTTCCCGCCAACTTCGGCTGCACCGGAGCCGGGCTCGTCGGAAGCGAACTCGGCCTCCTCGGTCCGGGCTGCCTCAACTTCCTCTTCTTCCTCCAGAACCCGAACCAGCCCCAGCCTCAGGCCGGGGACGGCTACTACTGGTACGAGCTTCCGACCAACATCGAATACTCGGAATCGGTGCTCGAGGGACTCTTCGAGGCCGACGAGGACGAGGCGTTCCTCTTCCAGCTCTTCGCCCTCGCCGTGAGCGGCGCCGCAGGCGCCCCCCGCGGGATCTTCGACGCCGACCAGGACGACAACGGCTCCTTCACCGACGCGAGGATCCGAGTCGCCTTCCAGTTCGAGCTCATGCGGGACGTTTCGACGTACTGGGAGCTCCAGTCCTACGGCGCGTTCGATAACGGCGTGACGCCCTATCCCTCCGCCACGGCACCGTTCAACGACGCCACCGATCAGCTCTCCGAAGTGGACCTCTACCAGGGTTACGTCGAGTTCCGCTGCATCTTCGACCGCCCCGAGCTGTCGACCCGCATGGGCCGCCAGGAAATCGTCTTCGGCAACGAGTTCCAGTTCGGCAACAACGACTTCTTCTCCGGCGAGAGCTTCGACGGCTGGAAGGGCACATGGCAGAGCGAGCAGTGGTCCCTGTCGGCCCTGGCCCTCAAGCTCCAGAGCCACACGCTCGTCCCGGGGACCGGTCATCCGTTCGGATTCGACTACGACGATGACGATCTCTACGGTCTCTACTTCACGTTCACCGGGATCGAGAACCACTCCCTCGACCTCTACTGGATCTACATGAACGCCCACAACCACTTCCCGGGCTCCTTCGGGACGGATGGCGGTCTGCGCGGCGGCATGCTGTTCCACGGCATCTTCAACGAGGCCTACTACCACACCTTCGGCGGCCGCATCGGCGGGACGCTCAACGTGGCGGCGGGACTCGACTGGAATGTCGAAGGCGCCGTCCAGATCGGCGACTACAGCGATCCGTTCGGCGCGTTCCCGGTGCCGGATCTCTCCGGCGACGTCGCGGGCTTCTCGGTCGAGGCCGAGGTCGGCCTCACTTTCGAGAGCGAATACCACTTCCGCGTCTTCGGTCGCTTCCTCTTCGCCGACGGTCCGGACGACCACAACGAAACCGGCTACCTCCCTCTCTTCCCCGAGCGCCACTCGAGCTTCGGTCCCCGTCGGGCCCGCTACGGCCTCATGGACATCATCCCGATGTACAACGTGATCTCGGGACAGCTCGGGGTCACGGTGGAGCCGGCGGCGAACTGGACCATCGGCCTCACCGGCCTGTTCGCGGCCCACGACGAGGATGTCTTCACGATCTCCGAGTCTGGCGGCGTCGTGACGATGGGGATCGATGACGGCATCGGCTGGGAAATCGACCTCTTCGTCGAGCACCGCTACAGCGAGCAGGCGACGCTGTCCCTCGGCGTGGGCTTCTTCCTCCCGAACGACGGCGCCCCTCTGGCGGGCTTCTTCCCGCTCGACCGGGCCATCGGATCCGGCGAGGATGACATGGCCTTCCTGGCCTTCATCCAGACGCAGATCCTGTTCTGAGCCTGAGACTTCGGGCCGAAAACGACGCGGCGGGGGGCCACGGGCCTCCCGCCGCGCGTCATTGATGGGGATGCCGCGCGGGCGCTGCCACGGTCGGTCGGGCCGGAAACGGGCTTAAAAGCCGGTTCCGCCTTCGTATTGTGGGAGGCGGCCATGGAGCGGAGCCGCCCAGAGATCGCGTGCCTCTCCGCCACGCGACGTGGAGGAGCCCAACCATGAGTTGCCGTCCCGTTCTCTCCTTGGTCGTGCTTGCCTTCGTGTTCGTCGACGCGGGGGCCGTGACGTCGGCCCAGAATCCCAAGCCGCGGCGGCCGCCGAGCGGAACCGAGGAAGAAACGCCTCAGGCTCCGCCGCGGACGCGAAGGCCAGAGACTCCGCCGCCGCAGACGCCCAGGGGCGGTCAGGCTCAGACTCCGCAAGGGCAGCCGCCGCGGACTGGCGGGGCCGTGCAGGGGTCGGGGCAGCCGCGAACGGCGCCGCCGACCCCGCCTCAGGGCGCGCGCGGAGGAACGCCGTCGGGGCAGGGCGGGACTCGAAGTGCGGGCCGGACTCCGCCCGGGGCGGGTCGCGGGGGCGTGACTGTCCCCGAGGCGCCGGTCCGAAGGGTACCGGACCCAGCACCCGGAGGAGCGACGCAGGGCGGAACCGCTCCGCCGACCCGCGGCGCCAGCGGGGCCGGGACGCAGGCGCCGGCACGAGGCGGATCCTCGGGAGGGCAGGCGCAGCCTCCTCCCGGACCGGCGCCGTCCCTCGGCGGCGTGCGTACCGGCTCCCGCGTGCCGCCGGCCGGCCAGCAGCCCCCCGGCCGCGTCGCGACGCCTCCGAGGCGGGATCCGCCGGCGGGGGCCGGTTCGGGTGCGCCCGGCACTGGCGGCACCGTGGACCCCCGCGGCGGAAGCCAGAGCGGAGGTCGCGTCGTCACACCGCCCCGCCGCGATCCGGCGGGTGGAGCGGGATCGGGTGCGAGCGGCGCTGGTGGCACCGTGGACCCCCGCGGCGGAAGCCAGAGCGGAGGTCGCGTCGTCACACCGCCCCGCCGCGATCCGGCGGGTGGAGCGGGATCGGGTGCGAGCGGCGCTGGCGGTACGGTCGATCCCCGCGGCGGGACAAGAACGCCTGCGGGTGGCACACGGATCGACCCGCGCCGCGGTTCCGGTGCGGCGGGCGGGGCGAAGATCGAGGACCCAGCCTCCGCAGCCCGCCGGGTTGCTCCGCGACGCGGCGTGAAGGTAACGAAGGTCGACGACATCCGGGCTCCACGGTCGCGGGTGGCCGATGGAGACCGCCGTGGCGGGCGGGACGGGCAGGTCCGATCTGGCGCGGCGCGGGATGCTCACGTGTCATTCGCCTTCGGATACACGGAGGAGCGGCACCACCGCCACGCGTCATTCACCTTCGGCTTCAGTTCGTGGTATTCGCCCTGGTACTACCACCCGACATGGTGCAACCCGCACGCGATGTGGAGCCATCATCATGCCGCGTGGGGTGGATGGAGCTATCCGTACGGCTGGGGTCCGACATGGGGCTTCGGCATCGGGTTCGGCGGGTGGCACTCCGACCTGTCCTTCTACTTCGCGTGGAAGCGGCTCTACCGCTGCTACACCGGATTCTCCGTCTACTATCCGGCGCCCGCCGCCGTGGCGGTCGGGTATGAGTACCCCTTCTACCGCTGCTACGGGTGGGAGCCGCACTTCTACTACACGACCTGTGCGCGGTACCCCGCGTACACCGTGCTCTACTACCGGACACCCGAGCCCGTCGTCACCTACGTGGAAGTGGCCGATCCCTACGTGGAGTACGCCGCGGAGCCGCCCGTGGGCGTCCTGGCGGGAGGCGATGTGCCGGCGGCGATGCCCCCGGAGGTCGGCATCGATGAGGTATTCGTCGTACCTCTCGTGGCGGACTACCCCTTCGATCTCGGTTTCGAGGAGTACCTGAACCGGGGCCATGCCCACATGCAGGTCGGCCAGTACGCCGAGGCTGCGGAGGCCTTCCGGCGGGCCGTGCTCCTCGACCGCGCGTCCGTTGACGCACGGTTTCGCATGGCCGTGGCCCTCTTTGCGGCAGCGCACTTCGACCGCGCCTCCCGCGTCGTGCATGTGAGCCTCGATGAGGCGCCGGGCTGGGCCGGAGTCGCCGTCCCCGCAACGGAGATGTTCCCGCGCCGGGAGGAATTCTACGGACGTCTCGCCGTTCTCGAGCGCCATCTCCTCTCCGATCCGCGGGATCAGGACGCGCGTTTCACTCTCGCGTTCGTCTATCTCCAGTCGGGCAACGTCTTCGCGGCGCGCGGGCTCTTCCAGGAGGTGGCGCTGAACGATCGCGACGACCGCCAGGCGGCGGAGCTGGCCGCGGAGGCCGAACGCCGAATCCTGCAGTCGCGGTAGCGGCCGTGGGCGCCGCCGGCACGACGCGAGCCCGCCGCCGGCGCCCGCCGCTCCATCGACCCGGCACACGGGCCTGACCGCCATGGAGACGACGGGGGGGCGCTTCGTCCTCAGCACCGACCTCGCCCCGGCGGGGGACCAGCCCGAGGCCATCCGGATCCTCACGGGGGGCGTCCGCGCCGGCCTCCGGGATCAGACGCTGCTCGGCGTCACGGGGTCGGGCAAGACCTTCACGATGGCCCACGTCATCGCGGAACTGGGCCGGCCCGCCCTCGTGCTCGCCCCCAACAAGACCCTTGCAGCCCAGCTCTGGTCCGAGTTCCGCGCCCTCTTCCCCGGAAACGCCGTCGAGTACTTCGTCTCCTACTACGACTACTACCAGCCGGAGGCCTACATCCCGCAGAGCGACACCTTCATCGAGAAGGACGCCATGGTGAACGAGCGCATCGACCGCATGCGGCACGCCGCGACGCAGAGCGTGCTGACGCGGCGGGATGTCCTCGTGGTCGCGTCCGTTTCCTGCATCTACGGGCTCGGTTCCCCCGCGGACTACGTGGACATGAGCCTCACGCTCAGGGTCGGCGAGACCCGCGACCGGCAGGACATCCTCCGCACGCTCGTCCTCATGCAGTACAGCCGGAACGATGCGGCGCCGCGCCGCGGCACGTTCCGCGCCCGGGGCGATGTCATCGAGATCGTGCCCGTCCATGCGGATGACCGCGTCATCCGCATCGAGCTCTTCGGGGACGACGTCGAGAGCATCGCCGAGGTGGATCTGCTCCGCGGCCAGGTCCTCGCCGAGCTGCGGGAGACCAAGGTCTTCCCCTCGTCGCACTACGTGACCCCGAAGGAGAAGCTCCGCAGGGCCATCGGCGCCATCGAGGAGGAGCTCGGCGAGAGGCTCGGCGTGCTGCGGGGCGCGGGGAAGCTCCTCGAGGCGCAGCGCCTCGAGATGCGCACGCATCGCGATCTCGAGCTCCTCGAGCAGGTCGGCCACTGCACGGGCATCGAGAACTACAGCCGGCACCTCGACGGGCGGGCCTCCGGCGAGCCGCCGGCGACCCTCATCGACTACTTCCCGCGGGATTTCCTCCTCTTCGTCGACGAGAGCCACGTCACCGTGCCCCAGATCGGGGGCATGTACCGGGGCGACCGGGCCCGCAAGGAGACCCTCGTCCAGCACGGCTTCCGACTGCCCTCGGCCCTCGACAACCGCCCGCTCCGCTTCGAGGAGTGGGAGGCGCGGGTGAATCAGGTCCTCTACGTCTCGGCGACACCGGGCGACTGGGAACTCCGGCGCTCGGAGGGTGTGACGGCGGAACAGATCATCCGGCCCACGGGCCTCATCGACCCGGACGTGGAGATCCGGCCCGCCCGAGGTCAGATCGACGATCTCCTCGATGCCATCCGCGAGGTCGTCGGGCGGGGACACCGGGTCCTCGTCACGGCCCTCACGAAGCGCATGGCGGAGGAGATCGCGGAGTTCTACCGTCAGGCCGGCGTTCGCGTGCGGTGGCTCCATTCCGACATCGAGACCCTCGAGCGGACGGCCCTGCTCAGGAGCCTTCGCCTCGGCGAGTTCGATGTCCTCGTGGGCATCAACCTCCTGCGCGAGGGGCTCGATCTTCCCGAGGTGGGCCTCGTGGCGATCCTCGACGCGGACAAGGAGGGGTTCCTCCGTTCCCATCGCTCCCTCATCCAGACCATCGGGCGGGCAGCCCGCAATGTCGAAGGGCGCGTCATCCTCTACGCGGACCGGGAAACGGAGTCGCTCCGCCTCGCCGTGGAGGAGACGCGACGGCGCCGGACGCGGCAGGCGGAGTGGAACGCCGCCCGCGGCATCACGCCGCGCACGATCCGGAAGGCGATCCACGACCTGCCCGAGGAAATCTTCGAACGCGACTGGGTCACCGTGCCCGTCGACGTGCCGGCCGAGGCGGAGCCCGCCGACGCCCACGCCCTCGCCGCCGAGATCTCGGCCGCCCGCGACCGCATGCTCGCCGCCGCGGCGGAGCTGCGCTTCGAGGAGGCGGCGGAGCTGCGCGACCGGATCGCCGCCCTCGAGCGGCGGCTCGCCGGGGCGCCATGAGCGCCGTCCGCCTGCCCTTCACGGCCGGGATGATGGAGCGGATCCCCGAAGAGCCCGGTGTCTATCTCTTCTTCGGGGCGGACGGGGCGATCCTCTACGTGGGAAAGGCACGGGATCTGCGCGCCCGAGTCCGGCAGTACCTGCGCGGCGAGGCCGAGGGGTCGCGCCCCATCGCGCTGTTCCTCGAACGGGACGTCCGTTTCGTGGAGACGACGGTCACGGGCACGGAGAAGGAGGCTCTCCTCCTCGAAAACACGCTCATCAAGGAGATGCGCCCCCGCTACAACATCCGGCTGCGCGACGACAAGACGTACTTCAGCCTGCGGATCGACACGACGCATCCCTTTCCCCGCATCACCATCGTGCGGCGGCGCCGCCGGGACCGCGCCCTGTACTTCGGACCCTACCCGTCGGCCCGGGAGTGCCGGCGGACGCTCCACCTCCTCGGCTCGATCTACCCCCTCCGCACCTGCACGGATCGCGTTCTCGCGAACCGCGTGCGCCCGTGCATCTCCTACGAGATCGGCCGCTGTCCCGCGCCCTGCACGGGGCTCATCGACAGCGAGGCCTACGGGGAGATCCTCGATGGCGCGATCCGCTTCCTCCGCGGCGGGGACGACGGCCTCCTCGCGCGCCTCGCCTCGGAGATGGGCGCCCACGCGGAGCACCGCGAGTACGAGCGGGCCGCCGTGCTCCGCGATCTCATCGCGGCGGTGCGCGAGACGCTTTCGGACCCCCGCATGACCCGCGGGGACCGGCGGGACGCCGATGCCATCGGGATCTTCACGGGCGGGCACGAGGCCTCGGCCGTCGTCCTGCACCTCCGCGACGGCGCCCTCGCGGGGTCGAGTCCCTACACGCTGCGGGTCTTCGGCGAGGAGCCCGGCGCCGTCCTCCCGGCCTTCCTCCTGCAGGTCTACGGACCCGATCGCCCGCCGCCGGCGGAAGTCCTGCTCCCGATGCCGTGCCCGGACGCGCACCTCGTCGCCGACGTCCTGTCGGGCCTCCGCGGCCGCCCCGTGCATCTTCTCGTTCCGGAGCGGGGCGAGCGCCGACGGTTCGTGGACCTGGCCCTCAGGAACGCGGAGGTCGCCGCGGCCCAGGCCCGCGGGGAGGAGTCGCTCCTGAAAGCCGCTGCCGAGGGCCTCAGGACGAAGCTCGGCCTCCGGCACGTTCCGGAGCGGATCGAGTGCCTCGACATCTCGCATCTCGGCGGCACGGGCATCGTCGGATCCACCGTGGCCTTCGCCCACGGCCGCCCCGACCGGGCCCGGTACCGGCGGTACCGCATCCGGTCGATCGCGGGCCAGGACGATTTCGCCGCCGTGGCGGAGGTCGTGAGGCGGCGGCTCCTCAAGGGCCTGGAGGCCGGCGACCTTCCGGATCTCCTCGTCATCGACGGGGGGCGGGGGCAGCTCGGCGCGGCCCTCGAGGCGGCGGCTCTCGCCGGCGTCGAGGGCGTCGACATCGTGGCGCTCGCCAAGGGCCGGAGCGGCCGGCGGTCGCGCACGACCCATGACCGGCAGGAGCGGATCTGGCTGCCCGGCCGGCCGGCGCCCGTCGTGCCCGATCCCGCCTCCGCGGAACTCGGGCTCCTCATGCGCATCCGGGACGAGGCGCACCGCTTCGCCGTGAGCTACCAGCGCGTGGTCCGGCGGCGCAGCGCCCTCCGCCAGGCCTTGACGTCCGTTCCGGGGGTGGGGGAGGAGCGTGCCCGTGCGCTCCTGCGCCGCTTCGGGTCTGCCGCGGCGGTGCTCCGGGCGACTCCCGAGGACCTGGCGACCACCGCGGGAATCGGGCCGGAGATCGCCGGACGGATCCGCGCGGCGCTGGATCAGCCGCGGGGGTGAAGCCGGCGGTGCATCTCGAGGAGACGCTCCGTCTCGAGATGCGTGTAGATCTGGGTCGTGTCGATGGATGCATGGCCGAGCAGCTCCTGCACGCTCCTCAGATCCGCTCCACCGGCGACGAGGTGGGTGGCGAAGGAGTGGCGGAGCACGTGGGGAGAGACCGATCGGGCGAGTCCGGCGGCGACGGCGCGGGTCCGCACGATGCGCCAGAGGCCCTCTCGGCCGAGGGCGCGGCCGGTCCTGGACAGGAGGAGATGGTCCGGCGAGTCCGGTCGCCGGAGCTTCGGGCGACCGAGCCGGAGCCAGTCCTCGACCACGCGGATCGAGGCCTCCGACAGGGGGACGGTGCGCTCCTTCGAGCCCTTGCCGAAGAGACGGACGATGCCGGCGGCGGGTCGCCAGGCCGGCAAGCGCAGGTCTGCGATCTCCGAGGCCCGGCCGCCGGAGGCGTAGAGGAGTTCGATGGCGGCGCGGTCGCGGAGACCCCGGGGATCGCTGCCGCAGAAGTCGATGAGCCGCGCGATGTCCTCCGTGCCGAGATAGCGCGGAAGGGTCTCTTCGGGCTTCGCCGAGGGGATGAGATCGAAGGGGTTTCCGCGCACGATGCCCCCGCGCTCGAGCCACCGGACGAAGCTCCGGACAGCTGCCGTCCGGCGGCGTATCGTGCGGCGCGAATCGCCCCGCGCCGCAATGTCCTCGAGAAAGCCGAGGACCGCCTCCATGGACACCGGGGGATCGGCGGGGAGGCCGCGCCTTTGCTTCGAGGCGGCGAGGAGGGCGAGGTCGCCGGCGTAGGCCTCGAGGGTCCGCGGGGAGGCGCCGCGCTCGACGGCGAGATGGTCGAGGAAGGCCCGGATCGACGCGTCCACGGGAGGCGATCATAGCTGCCCGAGGGCCGCGGTGCCGGAACGGGCGCGTCAGGCCGCGGCCGGGGGAAGGGTCGGTTCGGCCCCTGTCGGGCGCCGAGAGGGGGATCGAGGCCGGAGCGCCGAGGTCGCCTTTTCTTGACTTGGTGCGGAGCCCTGTCTATAGTCCGACCTTCGGCTCCGGGAGGTCCGTAGAGGGCTTTCGGAGCTAAGCCGTTTACGGCTAAGACATTGCGTTCTTTGGACTCGATCAGGTAATCGGGGCGTACGGAGGCGCGGCGGCGCGGTTCGGAAGATCCCGCTGCCGTCGCGGACGGCGATGCCCGGCCCACCCTAACGCGAGCGGATCCATGCCCAGGAGTTCGGGTTCCGGCCTCAAGGCCGATGACTTGGCCAAGTACAAGAAGCTCCTCCTCGCGAGACGGGACCAGATCCTCGGATCCATCGGCCAGATGAAGGACGAGGCGCTCAAGACCAACGACTCCGGGTACTCCCTCGACCACCTCGCGGACTACGGGTCCGACCACTTCGAACAGGAATTCACCCTCGGCCTCATCGAGTCGAGCCAGGACGAGCTCTCGGAGATCAACGAGGCCATAGAACGGATCGCCGCCAGGACCTTCGGGATCTGCGAGGGCTGCCAGAAGGTCATCGCGAAGCAGCGGCTCAACGCCCTGCCGTATGCCCGACTCTGCATCGAGTGCCGGCGCAAGGACGAACAGGGCGTCGCGTGACCGCCGGGCCCCGCGCGGCCGCCGGAATCCTCCTCGTCACCGCCGCCCTCGGGACGGCAGCCGATCTCGCGTCCAAGGCTGCCGTTTTCGCCAGGCTCCCGACGCCCCGCGATCGCATCACTCTCATCGAAGGCCTCCTCGAGTTCTCGCGCGTCGAGAACACGGGGATGATGTGGGGCATCGGCCAGGGGGTGGTCTCACGGGGACTCTGGATCGCCGTGCGCGCCGCAGTGCTTCTCTTCGTGGTCGCCTTCTTCTTCCGCTCGCGGACCCGCTCATCGCTGGCGGCCGTGGCCACGGGCCTCATCGTGGCCGGAGCGCTCGGGACCCTGCATGACAACGTCTTCCACGTGAGCCCGTTTCCCGGGCGGAACGGGGCTG
>CAYQRN010000008.1:0-40198 GCA_964419995.1 uncultured Planctomycetia bacterium | reverse complement strand
GTGGCGGCCACGTACGCCGCCGTCGGCGTCGGAATCGCCGTGTCCTTCGTGGCCGGTGTGCCCGCGACCGACACGGCGTTGCCGTTCGGATCCGTCAGGCCGACGTACAGGCTGATCGCACCGTCGGCGAGCCCGGACGTGTTGAGCCCGGCGAAGGTCATGACTCCGCCGCCCGCCGGCGCCACCTGGGGTACCGACGTGACGAGAGTCGTACCGTCGTAGAGGCGGACGTCGACGCTCTCGGTGCCGTCGGCGCTCGCGCCCATCGTCACGGTGACCGTGACGGCCGCGGCCGTCGTGCTGTTGATCACGTTGACCGGGTTGTTGGCGCTGGCGGGAATGCCGGCCGAATCGGGCAGGATCAGGACCGTGTCCTTCGTGGCGGCCGTGCCCGCGGCCGACGCACTGTTGCCGGAGAGTTCCGTGACACTGATGGCGACCGTGATGGCGCCGTCGGTGAGGGTGGAGCAGTCAAGGCCAGCGAAGGCAAGGCTGCCGCCGCCGGCCGGAGCGTACATCGTGCCGGAGATGACGGAGTTCGTTCCGTCGGAGAGCGTGACGGTGGCCGCCTCGGCCCCCGTCGCCGTGACCGGCCAGGTCGTCGCGACCTCGACCGCGGCCACGCTGTGCATGTTGATGATGTTGATGGCGTTCTGAGCGCCGGCGGCGACGCCCGCGGCCGTCGGGACGTCGGGCGCGACGGTGTCCTTCGTCGCGTTCGTGCCGTTCGTCGACGTGCTGTTTCCGTTCGGATCGGAGACGTTGACGGTCACGGTCACAGAGCCGTCCGCGAGGCTCGACGCGTCGATGCCGGAGAAGGTCATGACGCCGCCGCCGAGCGGCGCGGCCTGTGAGCCGGAGCTGACGGTGTTGGTTCCGTCGGAAAGGTCCACCTGGACCGACTCCGTCCCGTCGGCGCCGCCGGGCATCGTGACGGACACCGTGACGCTCGTGGCGGTGGCCATGTTGATCCAGTCCGCCGGGTTGCTGGCGGTGGCAGCGACCTGAGCGCCAGTGGCGCCGACGAGCACCGTGTCCTTCGTGGCCGGGGTGCCCGCGAAGGTGGCCGTATTGCCCGAAGCCTCCGTCACATCCACTGTGATCGTCACGGAGCCATCGGCGAGGGTCGAGGCGTCGAGGCCGCTGACACTGGCCGCGCCGCCGCCCGCGGGCGGCAGGAACGTGCCGGACGCGATGGAGACCGTTCCGTCGGAGAGGGTCACCAAGACGACCTCGGTCCCGAGGGTGGCCGCGGGCCACGTCGATGAGATCGACACGGACGCCACGTTGAACGTGTTGATGACGTCGATGGGGTTCTGCGCCCCGGCGGCGACGCCGGCGGCCGTCGGAACCTCGGGCGCCGCCGTATCCTTGGTGGCGGGCACGCCCGCGATCGAGGTCATGTTAGCGGCGGGATCCGTGATCGTCACGGTCATGGTGACCGCGCCATCCGCGAGGAGGGAGCAGTCAAGACCGGAGAAGGTCATCGTGCCTCCGCCGGCGGGGAGGTTCTGGCCGCCGGAGACGACGGAGTTGGTGCCGTCGGTCAGAGTGACCGTCGCGGACTCCGTTCCATCCGCCGAGGCCGGGATGCCCACCTCGCAGGTCACGCCGGCGGCGGTGGCGATGTTGATCCAGTGGATCGGATTGGAGGCCGTGGCGGCGACCAGGGCCGATGTGGCCACCGGAATCGACGTGTCCTTGACCGCCGGGGTTCCCAGGATCGACAGGGCATTCAGGAGCGGATCCGATATGTCCACGGTGATGTTGATCGGGCCGTCAGCGAGACCGGAGCAGTCGATGCCTCCGAACGTCATCGCCCCTCCACCCGCGGGAGCGGTCTGGGTCGGCGCGATGAGGATTGCCGTTCCGTCGGAGATCGAGACGAGGACCGTTTCGGTGCCGTCCGAGCTCGCCGGCATATTGACAGTGATGTTGACGGCGCCCGCGCTCACGATGTTGATCGTGTTGGCGGGATTCGACGCGCCGGCGGCGACGAACGCCGAGTCGGGCTGGGCCAGCACGGTGTCCTTGGCGGCATTCGTGCCGGCAGCCGACGTGCTGTTGCCGGAGGCCTCCGTGACGTTGACGACGACCGAGATGGTGCCATCCGCGAGGCCGGAGCAGTCAAGACCCGTGAAGGCGAGTGGTCCGCCGCCGGCCAACGGCGTCATCATTGGCGAGGTGACGCTCGACACGCCGTCGGAGAGGGTGACGGTGGTCGACTCGGATCCGAGCGTCGTGCCGGGCCAGGTCGTCGAGACCTCGACCGCGCTGGCGCTGTGCATGTTGATCGTGTTGAACGCGTTCTGGGGGCCCGCGGCGACGTAGATGGCCGTCGGAACCTCCGGAAGGCCGGTATCCTTGGTGGCGATGGTGCCCGTGTAGGTCGTCTGATTCCACGAACTGTCCGTGATCCGGACGAACACGCCGACATTCCCGTCCGCGAAGCCCGAGGCGTCGAGGCCGGGGAAGCTCAGCGTGGAGCCTCCGGCGGGGATGGACTGGGAGCCGGAAAGGACCGAGGTCGTTCCGTCCGAGAGCTCGAACACGGCGGACTCCGTACCGTCGGCAGCGGCGGGGAAGGAGGCCTCGCCGGTCACCGACGACGCGGTCGCGATGTTGATGTAGTTCTGGGGATTCGAAGCCGTCGCCGCCACGTAGGCGTCGGTCGCCGACGCAACCACGGTGTCCTTCGTGGCGGAAGTCCCCGTGAAGGGCGCCTGGTTCCCGAAGGTGTCGAACACGCGGACCAGGAGACTCACCGCGCCGTCGGCCAGAGTCGATGCATCCATGGCGGCCGTCGTGGCGCCGCCGCCGGCGGGCGCCGTGGCCCAGGACGACGTCAGCGTCGAGGATCCGTCGCCGAGCTCGATGAGGTAGTTCTCATCGCCGGCCATCGCCCCCGGCCAGTTGCAGCCGACCTGGACGGAGGGAACGGTGAACATGTTGATGATGTCGGCGGGATTCTGGGCGCCCGCCGCGACACCGGCGGACGAGGGCATGTCCGGAGCCACTGTGTCCTTGGTGGCCGGTGTGCCGTTCGTGCTGGCCGTGTTGCCGATGGTGTCCATGACCGTCACCGTGATCGTGACGGACCCGTCCGCGAGAGACTGGGCATCAAGGCCCGTGAAGAGCTGCGTGCCGCCTCCCGGCGTGACCGGCGTCGAGGCGGAGGCGACCACGTTCGAGCCGTCGGAAAGCTGGACGACGGCGGTGTCGCGGCCCGTCAGCGTGGCCGGCCAGGTGACCTCCACCGTAACGGCGGGGGCCGTGTCGGAGTTGATCCCGTGGATCGGGCTGTTGCCGTAGGGCGCGTAGGGGCTGCCGGAGCCCGCGGGGACGTAGGCCGCCGTGGGGACGTCCGGCGGCGTGGCGTCCTTCGTGGCCGGCGTACCGGTGTAGCTCGTGAGGTTCCAGGCGTTGTCCCGCGCCTCGATGGTCACGGTGATCGTGCCGTCGGCAAGGGTCGTGGCGTCCATGCCCGGGATCGTGATCGTGAAGCTCCCGGCGAAGGCGACCCAGGACGACGTGATGTTCACGATGCCGTCCGACAGTGTGGCGCGGACCGTCTCCGATCCGTCGAGGCCGCCGGGCAGCGTCGCAGTGCAGGACACGGCGGCGGCGTTCCACATGTTGATCTCGTGGATGCCGTTCTGGGCGCCGGCGGCGACGTAGCCGGACGTCGGCGTGACGAGGACCGTGTCCTTCGTGCCCGTCGTGCCCGCGAACGTGTTCGTGTTGCCCGCCGGGTCGGTGACGTCGACGTAGACGTACATGCGGCCGTCGGGGAGCCCGGAGGCGTTGATGCCCACGTAGCTCTGAACGCCGCCGCCCGCGGGCGGGTTCTGCTGCACGGACGTCGCCGAGGAGGTCCCGTCGGTGATGCGGACCAGGGCTGCCGCGCCGGATTCGGCGGAGGCGTCCCACGTCACGTCGCAGACGACCCCGTTCTCCGTGAAGCTGTTGATCATGTCAGCGGGGTTGTTGACTCCCGCGATGATGGCGGCCGCCGTCGGCGGCGCCGGGAGGGTGATGTCCTTCACCGCCGGCGAGCCGGTAAACTGCGTCGAGTTTCCGGCCGGATCGGTGATCGTGATCGTGAGGGAGACGGTTCCCTCGGCGAGGGCCGTGAGGTCAAGCCCCGTGAGGACCGCGTAGCCGGCGCCGTCCGTGGCCGCCATGGGTCCGCCCTGGACCTGCTGGCTTCCGTCGGAGGCGATCACCGTGAACTGGTCGAGGCTCGACGACCCGCCCTGGAAGTTCACGCGCACCGAGACGCCGGACTGGGTGGCGATGTTGATGAATGACTGGGGATTCTGGGCTCCGGCTGGCACGAATGCCGCGAAGGGCGCGGGGGGCGCCTGGGTGTCCTTCAGGGCCGGGGTCCCGGCGAAGTTTGCGGCGTTGAGGCTCGAGTCGGTCGAATCGACCGTGACCGCAATGGGGCCGTCGGCCAGCGGCGAGGCGTCGAACGTGAAGCTCATGGCGCCGCCGCCGGCGGGGGCGTTCTGCTGGGACGTCAGCGTGCTCGTGCCGTCCGAAAGGCTCACTGTGACGAGATCGCTGCCCACCGAGTCGGGGGACATCGTGACGCCCACCGCCACGGACGTGACGGAGGCGCTGTTGATGATGTCGGCCGCGTTGGAGGCGCCTGCGCTGACGCCGGCCGCCGTGGCGTGGCCGACGACCGTGTCCTTGGTGGCGGCGGTCCCCGTCATCGCGGTGGCGTTGCCCGCGGCGTCGGTCACCGTGACATCGACGCTGAGGGCGCCGTCGGCAAGAGCTGACACGTCGTAGCTGCCGAAGTTGAGGGACTGGGCGCCGCCGGAGGCGGACTGGGGCGCGCCCGGAATGCCGCCGAGGCTCGCCGAGACCAGATCTCCGGTCGTCGAGCCGGCGCCGAGATCCACCTGGACGAACGCGGCGCTCTGGGTCGCCGCGTTGACGACGTTGATGGGATTCGAGGCGCCCGCGGGGACGAAGGCGGCGGAGGCCGCCGCCGGATACACCGTGTCCTTGGTGGCGAAGTTGCCGCTGAAGGAGGTCGAGTTCCCGTAGCCGTCGAAGATGGTGGCGACCACGGAGATGGGGCCATCCGGCAGCATGGAGGCGTCGATGCCGCTGAAGGTCATGGAGCCGCCGCCGGCCGGTGCGGCCTGGTTGGCCGAGTTGAGGCTCGTCGCACCGCCGGTGAGGGTGACGAACACCGTGTCGGAGGCGATGGCCGAACCCGGCAGCGTCACCGAAACGCTCACCGACGTGACCGACGCGGCGTTGATGATGTGGGCCGCGTTCGAGGCGCCGGCGGCGACGAGGGCCGCGGTGGCCGTGGGAATCACCGTGTCCTTGGTGGCCGGCGTACCCGTGAGCGCCGAGTAGTTCAGATAGGCGTCGCGGACGGTGACGTCGAGCGTGAGTCCTCCGTCATTGAGGGTCGAGAGATCGATGCCCGAGAGGACCATGGAGCCGCCGCCGACGGGCACGAGCGTGGGTCCCACCTGGATCGTGTGGGCGGGGATGCCGTCGCCGATCTTGACCTCGACGGTCCGGTTCGGGTCGGCGTCCGCCGTGATGTCGACCTGGATCGAGGCGGCGGACTGGTTCGAGAGATTGACGACGTGCTGGGCGTTGCCGGCGCCGGCCATGATGAAGGCCGCCGTGGCGGACCCGGGGCCGACTGTGTCCTTGGTGGCGGGGCTTCCGGTCCACGTGGATTCGTTGCCCGCGGCGTCCGTGGCGCGGATCGACACCGTGATGGAGCCGTCGTTGAGGCCGCCGGCGTTGCCGGCCTGGAACTGCATGGAGCCGGCGCCCGCGGGCGGAGCGGCGGGAGTGCCGTTCACCGAGGCGCTGCCGTCGGAGAGGATCGTGTGGACCTGGTCAGCGGGATCGCCGCCTGACGTGAACGTGACGTCCACGACGACGGAGGGCGAGTTCGACTGATTGATGACCGAGGCTGCGTTGTTGGATCCGGGGGCCACGCTGGCGGCGCCGAGGAGCGGAAGGACCGTGTCCTTGACCGGCGGCGTGCCCGCGGACTCGTCGCTGTTCATGCTGGCGTCCGTCACGTGGACCGTGAGCGTGAGGGCTCCGTCCGCGAGAGCGGAGGCGTCGAGGCCGGCGAAGGAGAGCTGGCCGCCGCCGGCGGGAGCGTTCTGGGTCGAGGAGAGGATCGAGCCCGTGCCGTCGGAGAGCGACACGTGGACCTCGTCGGAGTCGAGGGACTCGGCCGGCATCGTGACATTGACCGTGACGCTGCCCGCCGAGGCCGAGTTGATGTAGTCCTCGGGGTTCGTGGCGCCCGACGCGACGTGAGCCGCCGCGGCGAGGGCGAGGAACGTGTCCTTCGTCATCGTCTGCGAGAGGCTGCTCTGGTTCATGTTGACGTCGATGACCAGGGCCGTGACGTCAAGGGACCCGTCGGTGAGGCCCGAGAGGTTCATGCCGCCGAACGTGAGGGTGCCGTTGGCTCCGATCTGATCGGGCGACGTGACCGTCGTCGTGCCGTCCGACGTGGTAACGCGCACCGTGTCGGTGGAGCTCGACGAAAGCGCCGAGGGGAACGTGACCTCGAAGGTCGCGCTCCCCTGGTTCGAACGGTTCACCGTGTTTTCGGGGTTTCCGGCTCCCGCGAGGCCGATGACGGAAAGCGGCGCGGCGGGCGGCGTCGTGTCCTTCGTGAACATCGAGCCGAAGTCCGTCGTCGTCGATCGGCCGCCCGACGTGATCGTCACCTCGACCGAGATGAGCCCGTCGGCGAGGGCGCTGAGGTCGAAGGGCCCGATGAGGACCTTTCCTCCGCCGTCGATGCCGCTGCCGGATGCTGTCGCCTCGGAGGTGCCGTCCGAAAGGACGACGTCCACCGTATCTTCAGCCGTCGAGGTCGCCGCGAGCGTGACGCTCACGAAGACCGAGCCGGCGTTGCTCTGGTTGATGACGTTGGCGGGATTCGACTCCGAGGCATTCACCGCCGCAGAACCAGCGGGCGCGGGTGCCTCGCCATCGTTTCCTCCTCCTCCTCCGCTGCCGCCGCAGCCGTAGAGCACCGCCGCGGCGAACGCGGCGAGGAGAAGGGTCACGAGCTTCCGGATCGACGTCACGTTCACGCTGCCGTTCGAACTCATCTCTCAGCCCCTGGACCTTTGCTTAGGGTCAGCCTGTTCCCGCCCGGCGGGCCCGTGCCCCGGAGGTGTCCGGAATCCGTGGACGGATCCTGGGCCTTCTGAGTGCTCGGGCTTCCCGTTCCCGGCGGGTTTCGTGACGTAGATCGGCAGCCCTTGTGCCCGCCTTGAGAAAAGTCCGGCAGCCCCTCAGAGTTCCTCCCCCGCTTCCCTCTCGAGAGCAGGACGGGATACGACGTTACGGAGCGACGGAAATGACGGGTGATTTCCGCATCGAGAAGGACTCGATGGGCGAGATGCAGGTCCCGGCGAAGGCCTGCTTCGGGGCCCAGACGCAGCGAGCGGTCCTCAACTTCCCGATCTCGGGAATCCGCTTCCCGCGGCGGTTCCTCGGGGCGCTTGGCCTCATCAAGAAGTGCGCGGCGCGGGTCAACGCGGAACTCGGCCTCCTGCCGCCCGACCTTGCGGAGGCCATCGACCGCGCCGCCTCGGACGTCGCCGCGGGCGTGCTCGACGATCAGTTCCCCCTCGACGTCTTCCAGACGGGCTCAGGAACCTCGACGAACATGAACGCGAACGAGGTCATCGCCGCCCGGGCGGACGAGATCCTCGGGACTCGGACCGCCGGAACGCGGCGCGTCCATCCCAACGACCACGTGAATCTCGGCCAGTCGAGCAACGACGTCATCCCGTCGGCGTCGCACGTCGCGGCGGCGCTGGCGGTGCGCGAGGACCTGATTCCCGCTCTCGAGACGCTCGCCGTGGCGTTCGAGACGAAGGTCGCCGAGTTCCGCGGCATCGTGAAGATCGGACGGACGCACCTCCAGGACGCCACGCCGATCCTGCTCTCCCAGGAGATCTCGGGATGGGCGGCCATGTGCCGCTTCGGCGTCGAGCGTCTCGTGGCGGCGGAACCGCGCCTTGCCGAGCTGGCGCTCGGCGGCACGGCGGTCGGCACGGGCATCAACACGCACCCGGAGTTCGGAAAGCGCGTCTCCGGGCGGCTCGCCACGGAGACGGGCCTCCCCTTCCGCGAGGCGCGCAACCACTTCGAGGCCCAGGGCTCGCGCGACGCGCTCGTCGAGCTCTCGGGAGCGCTGCGTACGATCGCCTGCTCCCTCACGAAGATCGCCAACGACGTCCGCTGGCTGTCCTCGGGGCCGCGATGCGGGCTCGGGGAGATCGAGATTCCCGCGACCCAGCCCGGCAGCTCCATCATGCCGGGGAAGGTGAACCCGGTCATCGCCGAGTCCCTCCTCATGGTCTGCGCGCAGGTCGTGGGGAACGACGCTGCCGTGGCCGCCGGAGGCCTCGCGGGGAACTTCGAGCTCAATGTCATGATTCCCGTCATGGCGGTCAACGTGCTGCAATCCGTGGGGCTCCTCGCCGCGGCGGCACGGAACTTCGAGGCCCGATGCGCCCGCGGCATGAAGGCTGTTCCCGCGCGGTGCGAGGAGAGCATCGAGAAGAGCCTCGCCATGTGCACGGCGCTGGCGCCGCGGATCGGCTATGACCGGGCTGCCGCCATCGCGAAGGAGGCGTGGGCGAAGGGGCGGACCGTCCGCGAGATCGCCCGGGAGATGCGGGTCCTGCCCGATGCGGAACTCGACCGCGTGCTCGATCCGACGGCCATGACGCGACCCGGTCTCGATGTCGCCGCGGGGGGCGGAGGCTGATCGCGGCCGGCGGGAGAGGCTACCGGCCGAGGGCGGCGCGGATCTCGGCGTCCGTGAGCATGTGATCCGACGCCTTGGCGGCGTCGAGGATCCGCTTCACGAGGGTCTCGTCGTCGGTCGGGAGGTCGTGCTCGGCGAGCCAGTGGAGGACGTTCCACTTCCCGGACATGTAGCCGATCCCGATCTTCTGGGAGAGACCGAAGTCCCCGGCCGGCACGCCGGAGTAGACACGGTCGGCGAGCCACCGGTCGCCGCGACGCAGCGCCTTGATGACGGCGGCGGCGTGGACGCCCGTGCCCGTGAGGAAGGCGTCGTGGCCGAAAACGGGGTAGTTCGGGGGAATCGTCACGCGCAGGATGCGCGCTGCCGTCGCGCAGTACTCGGCGAGGCAGGACAGGTCGTTCGTGATCCAGCCGAGAAGCCGGAGGTTCACGAGGAGGAGATCCATCTCGGCGTTGCCGGCCCGCTCTCCGACGCCGAGGGCCGCCCCGTGGATCTGGCTCGCGCCGGCCTCGACAGCGGCAAGGCAGTTGGCGAGGGCGAGGCCCCGGTCGCGGTGGCCGTGCCAGTCGATCTTCACGTCGCGGCCGGTGGCGCGGACGACGTCGGCCACGTGCCGGACGACGCGGCGCGTGCCCTCCGGCGTGGCGTGGCCACAGGTGTCGCAGACCACGGCGCGCTCCGCGCCGAGCTCCACGGCGAGCGTGTAGATCCGCGCCAGGGCGTCGGGGTGCGACCGCGTCGTGTCCTCGGTGACGATGGCGGTGGGGATCCCGGCTCGCTGCGCGTAGCCGAGGGATGTTTCGATGTGGCCGAGGATCGTGTCGAGGGTCCAGCTCTCCGCGTCACAGCGGATCGGGCTCGAGCCGATGAAGCAGAAGGCGCGCACCGGGATTCCCGTCTCGTCCATGATGCGGCGGACGGGCTCGATGTCCTGGATCACCGTGCGGCAGGCCACGTTGGGCGTGATCCGGAGCTTCTCGTCGGCGATGACCCTGGCCAGTCCGAGACAGTCCCGAAAGGCCCGTTCTCCGGCGCCGGGGAGGCCCACGTTCACCGTGTGGATGCCGAGGCGGTCCATGAGGCGGACGAGCTCCGCCTTGGCGGCGAGGGGCGGGTCGGTGACGCTCGGATTCTGGAGTCCGTCGCGGAGCGTCTCGTCGTCGAGGGTGACGGGGCCGGCGGGCCGGAACTCCTGTCCGGCGCGGTTCCAGTCATGGATGAGGTTCTGTTCGTCGCGCGGGGCCGCCATGTCTGCGATCGTAGGGACTGCTGCTTGGGCGCACAAGCGGGCGGAGAGCCCGTCCGGCGCCGCCGCTGACGCGCGATCCGGATCCGCCCGGGCGCCCAGGTGAACCGTCGCGCCCGTCCCCGGACCTACGCGAGCTTGTCGAAGACGTCGTCCGAGCCCTCGAGCCCGTCGAGGTATCGGTGGAACGAGATCCGCAGGTCGGCGTCGCCGGGAAGTGCGCCTCCGGCCACGTCCGAGAGAACGCGCTCCACGATGTCGTGGGGCAGGTAGACCTGGGCCGTCAAGGGCTTCTCCGCGAAGGGCTCCTCGAAAGCCACGATCCCCGACGCGACGAGCCTGGACTCCGGGAGGAGCAGGGCCCGCTTCCTGAACAGATCGCGTTCGGACGAGGAGACGATCTTGAGGAGCGTTGCCGCCGGCAGAGCTGCGGCGCCGGTGAGCAGTTCCTGGAAGAGGAGGGTGACGACGAGGATCTCCTCGAGCCCCCTGAGGCCGTGCTCCCGGACGAACCGCACGATGGCGAAGTTCTCCGCCGCCGTCGTCCGGCGGAGCCGGCCCCGGATCTCGCGGCCGAGGGAGGCGATCTCGGTCTCGATGGCGTGGAGCGGCTCCTCGGTCTCCGTGGACAGATCGTCGACGCCCACGGCGGCGAACACCCGTGCGGCGCGCTTCTGGTAGGCGAGCGCGAGGCGGCGGAGGTCCATCAGGTAGTCGAGGCTGGCGGAATAGCAGCCCTCCGCGGGCTGCGGGCCCGCGGTTCCGGCACCGCCGATCTCCCCGCAGACCATGCCGAAGACCTCGTCCGCGAGCTTGACTTCGAGGTCGAGGATCTCCTCGGGCGCCACGGATTCGCGCGCCGTGACGACGACGCCGTGCCGTCGGAGGGGGGCATCCGGGGCGAGGAGATGGAGCCCGCGGAGGATGTCGAAGCTCGTGTCGAAGAGGGTCTCGAGGACGTCGCGGGCCGGGACGAAGACGTTGCCCCGGGCGATGCGCTTGTGGAGGAGGAGCAGCGTGGCGAGGACCTCCTGCGGCGAAAGCCGGTGGCGTCGCCGGAGAGCGGAGATCGTCGTCGAGAGGCTCGGGCTGCCCCGGGCCACGAGGCGGGCCAGCCGGGCGCGGGACTCGCTGCGGCGGCGTGTGAGGCGTCGTTCGAGGGCCTCGGACGGGGAGTCCCCGAGCCGCGAGCCGATGGCGCCGAGGCGGTCGCAGACGTCGAGGAACAGCTTGAGCGGGGAAGCGGGGGCGACTCGTGTTTCGGTCTTGCGCATGGAAAGGGGTCCCCTCCGGCGCGGGCAGGGGCATCTGTCTATACGATCCGCGGACTCGGAGCTCGGTCCGCCGATCGAATCGAGCGTACCACGGAGGGCACGTGCGGGTGCCTCGGGGCCGGGGTTTCGCCGCGAGGGCTTCGCAAGTCGCTGGCGACAGGCGACTTGAGCCGGGCACCGGTCGTGACGTTCCGGGGCTTGGGGGGCGGCTGGGACGGCGGATCGGAGCGGGCTATCGTCGAATCCATGGGCGAGGCCCCCGTCGTTCTCGACGCCGACTGGATCATTCCCGTCACCGGTCCGCCGATCCGCGGCGGCCATGTCGTCATCGAGGACGGCGTGATCCGCACGGTGGCCGAGGGGACTCCTCCGCCGGGGAGCGACGTCCGGCTCCACCCCGGCGCGGCGATCGTGCCTGGTCTCGTCTCGGCCCACACCCACCTCGCCTGCGGCTTCCTGAAGCACGCCGCCGAGGCGGACTCCTTCCCCGACTGGCTCTTCCATGGCATCGGCCCCCGCGTCCGCGATGCCCACCGCGACGACCCGGGCGTCTTCGTCGGGTCGGCGCGCCGGTCCGTGCGGGAACTCCTCCAGAGCGGCGTCACCCTGGTCGCCGACGTCTTCGTGGACTCCGCCGGGCTCCGTGTCCTCGAGGAGGCCCGTCTCCCGGGGATGTTCTTCCAGGAGTTCTTCGGCTTCTCGGTGCCGGACCCCGGGGAGTACATCGCGCGGGCGCTCCGGACCTTCGACGAGACTCTGGGGGAGGCGCCGCCCCACCGCGTGGGCCTCTCGATCCACAGCCCCTATCTATGCCCGGCGACGGTGGCGGAAGCCGTGGCGGACGCCGCGAAGGCGCAGGGACGGAGGCTCAGTATCCACCTCGCCGAATCCGAGGACGAACATCTCCTCTTCACGGCCCGGCGAGGCCGGTTCCATGCGGAATTCGAGCGGCGGGGCCTGCTCCCCCGGTTCCGGCTCGACGGCACCCCGACGGAGGCCATGGCCGCGGCGGGAGCCCTGCGGGAGGGGACGCTCCTCGCTCATGTCGTCCATCCGACGGACGGCGATCTCGATCTCATCGCGCGGTCTGGAGCCACCGTGGTCCACTGTCCGGCGTCCAATCTGCGACTCCGGAACGGCATCGCGCCCGTGGCCTCCATGGTGGAGCGGGGGATCCCCGTGGCCCTCGGCGTGGATTCGGCCGCCAGCAATGGCAAGCTCGACCTCATCGAGGAGATGCGGCTCGCCGTCCTTCTGAGTCGGGGGAGCCCCGGCCGGCGGCCCCTGGATCCGGCGACGGTTCTCCGGATGGCGACCCTCGAGGGGGCGCGGGCCCTCGGACACGCGGATGTCACCGGCTCCATCGAGCCCGGCAAGCGTGCCGACCTGGCCATCGTCGACCTCGGCCGGGACCGCCACGTCCCCTTCGAGGATCCTGTGGCCGCCCTGGTCCTGAGCGCGATCGCCGACGACGTCCTCGAGACGTGGGTGGGCGGGCGGCGCGTGTTCGCGAGGCGATCGTGAGGGGGCGGTGGCTCCGGCGCGAGGCGGCCTGGCTCGTGGCGGCCGTGTGGCTCGCCGTCCTCCTGCGGGCCACGGTCGTGGACATCGGGCGGCTCGAGGGCGTCTCCATGGAGCCGACGCTCTTCCCCGAGGACCAGCTTATCGTCATCGACCGGCTGTCCCTGCTCCTGCGGAAGCCGCGGCGTTTCGAGGCCATCGTCCACCGCACCGAACGGGATGGCCGCCTTGCGGTGAAGCGCGCCGCGGGGTTCCCCGGCGAGTACATCCGGATCGAGGGTGGCGACTTCCTCGCAGGGACCACTCCCGACCGCCTCGAGCCGCCGCGACGGAGCGAAGCCGTTCAAAGGGGAATGCTCGTGCCGCTCCACGGTCCTGCCGACAGCTTCGCGGCCGGCTTCCGGGCCGAGGGGGGAAAGGCGGCCGAATCGGCGGGGGGCGTCGATCTCCTGCCGGACGCCGGCGGGGCGACCTTCGCGTTCGTGGGCGATCCGGCGCGGCGGGACGGCGTCGTGAGGGACTCGTTCCGGGATCCCGCCGGGCAGGTCTCCGCGGGACAGCTCGTCGTGCGGGACGTGAGGATCGCCTTCGTCCTCGGACATCTCGCGGCGGGTGCGGTTCTGCGCGTCGAGCACGAGCTCGATGGCGAAACCCTGTCGCTTCGGATCGAGGGGCGGGAAGGGGGTGCGGAGATCCGCCTTCACGGCGCGGGCGAGGACGCGGCGGGACCGGTGTCGGTCGCGCTGCCCGCGACCGTGGACCTTTCGAGCATCGACGGCGCCGTGAAGGTCGCGGGCGGCTCCCTCTACGACTCCCCCAGGACGCTTCTCGCCGGACGGCGCGACCGGCCGCGAGTCCCATCCATAAGTGCCATCTCGATAGCCATTTCCGGTGGTGAAGCTCGCCTGTCCTCGCTTGTGGTGGAGAGGGACGTGCACTATACTCCGGCGCCCGAGGGGATGACGCCCCGGGACCGGGTCCGCGTTCCCGGGAACGCCTGGTTCGTCCTCGGCGACGGCACGACGAGAAGCCTCGACAGCCGCGTCGACGAACCCGTGGACGGCGGCGCGATCGCCGGGCGCCTCGCCGCCGTGTGCTGGCCCCCGCGGCGGTGGCGCATGGTGCGCTGACGGAGTTTCCATGGGGCGGTGGCTCGCTTCACTCAAGACGGACCCGACCGGTTGGCTCCTCGACAACGCCTGCCCTCCCATCCGTTACCGCGTCCTCACCGAGATCCTTGGCCGGCCCGACGACGACCCGGAGGTGAGCCGGGCCCGGGAGGCGAACTACAACTACAAGCCCGCCACCCGGATCGCGGGCCAGCAGCAGGACTCCGGGGTCTGGCACAACGCGCTGCTCGCCTTCGAACCGCCCAATTCATCGCGCAATCGCGGTCCGGGCATGATGAGCCAGGTCCTCGCCCTCCTCGAGTTCGGCTGGAAGAAGGACCATCCCATCATCTGGCGCGCGGCGGACCTCCTCCTCCGCTACGTCCACCTCGATCCCACGGCGGACCTCTTCGAGCTCCGGGGCATCTGCGCCACCAATGCGGCCATCGAGAAGCATCTCCGGCACATGCTCGCCCGAATGTCAGCGGCGATCCTCTGCCGCGCGGGCTACTCCGCGGATGATCGGGTGAAGCAGCGCGTGGAGGAGATCCTGCGGGATCTCGACCGTCTCTACACCGGGGACGCCTTGTCGAATCTCTACACGGAGCGCACGGTGACGGTTCCGCGGGAGGAGGATGGCGACCGTACGCTCCGCATCCTCCGCGACGACGCCGTGGTCCCCGACTACCCGCTTCTCACGCTCCTCGCCTTCTCGGAGGGGGCGGCCGACGGAGCCCTGCGCCGCTCGGTGCTCGGCAAGGTCGGGGCCTACATGGCGGCGCCGCAACCCGCGGCCTTCGCGGCCTTCGACCTCGGCGGGAAGATCATTCCGAAGGCCACCGACCTCCTCGTGCGCGACCAGCCGAAGGACTACTTCGTGCGGGAGAAGCGCCTCGGCCAGCTCCTCCAGGATCTCGAACTCCTCGCCCGGACGGGACTTCTCGAAAGGCGTCCCGAGTGGGTCTCGCTGCTTCAGTGGGTCGTCGGGATGCAGGACGGAGAGGGCGTCTTCCGTGCCGACGATGTCATGGACAAGGGCGTGAGCCGCCTCGCGTACCATTACTTCCCCCTCGAAGACTCCTGGCGCGGGCGCTCGAAGAAGTACACGGACGTGGCATTCCGTGTGCTTCTCATCCTCACGATCCTTGACCGCGCCGGGGTCTGAGGCCCGGGAGGCGCCGGACCGCAAGCCGCCGCACGGAAAGCACTTGTGCGGAGGCCGACGGTGCGCCGATAGACGGGGTGGAAGGAGGGGTTCCGGACCGTTTCCGGCGGAACCCCGCGGGATTTCCGGTGTTTGAGATCGCGATGGGTGAGAACGACCTCGCCGATCCGGACGTGGCCCTGATGCTCCGGTTCCAGGGCGGCGACCGTTCTGCGTTCGAAGAACTCGTGCGGCGCTATACGCCGCTCCTCGTGAACTTCATGCATCGATACGTCGGACAGTCGGACGTGGCCGAGGATCTCGCGCAGGAGACCTTCCTCAAGGTGCTCCGCGCGCGGTCGTCCTATGCTCCGACGGCGAGGTTCAAGACGTGGCTCTTCACCATCGCCACGAACCTGTGCTTGAACCAGCGACGCAACGAGGGGCACCGTTTCCACCTCTCGATCAACGCCCGGGCGGGGCCGGATCCGGACCGGGAGATCGGCCAGTCCCTCGAAGACCGGTCGGCGCCGCGTCCGGAGGATCGCCTCGCCCGGGGCGAGATCGGAGCGGCGGTCCGCGCCGCCATCACCGCACTGCCCCCCAATCAGCGCCTCGCCGTCCTCATGTCCCGCTACGAGGAGATGCCCTACAGCGAGATCGGACGGGCGCTCGGGATCTCCGTCATGGCCGTGAAATCGCTTCTGAATCGGGCCCGGCAGAATCTCCGGGAGCACCTCGCTCCGGCGCTGGCGTCGGCGGGGCTCCTGCCGGAGGACGGCGGGCTTGTGGACGATCCAGGCCGCGTTTCGGGAGTCATCGCATGAACTGCGACACCGTACGCACGGCGCTTCCGCACCTCGATGCGGGAGCCCTGGGAGCCCGCGAAGCGGAGCGCCTCGCCGAGCACCTCTCGGCTTGCGCGCCCTGCCGCGCGGAGCGCGCCACCCTGCGGCAGGTCTGGGACAGCCTCCTCGCCGACCGGGACATCGGGCCCCGGCCGGACCTCGTGGAACGCATCCTCGCCATGGCCGACCGGGAACTCGCGGTGTCGCCGCCGGATTCCGGGCGCTTCGCGGGCCGTCGCCTGCGCTTCGTCCTTCCGGCGGCGGCCGCCGCGGCCGTGCTCATCGGCGGGACGCTCCTGCTGCTTCGGGGGACACCGGCCCCCGCGGATCCCGGTGCGGCCTCCGAGGGCGTCGCTGCCGCCGTGGAAGCCGGACTCCATCTCGTGACGCCGGGGCCGTCGGACGAGTTCGCCGCGGCCGTCGAGAACGCCCTGGCCGACGATGCCCTCTTCCTTGGCGGTGACTGAGAGGCCTGCCATGCGCTCTGTCCTCCTCTGCCTCGCGCTGCTCGGCGTCCTGCCCTGCGCCGCCGGAGGCCAGGATCGGCCGCAGCGTCCCGACGGGCCGGAGTCCCGGCCGGGCGAGGGACCCGTCGGTCCGGGACGCCGCCTCCCCGTCCGCCCCATGACACGGGCGCATCGGGAGCGGCTCGAGGCCCTGCGACGGAGCTTCATGGAACTCGGCCCCGAGGCCCGGCAGTTCCGCCTGCGGGCCCTCGGGAAGGTCGTCGACTCCATGACTCCGGGCGAGCTCCGCCGGCTTGCGGAGATGCCGATCGAGGAGGCGCGGCGGGAGGTCGAACGCCGGGCCCTCGAGATCCACCGGCGCGAGGAGGCCCGGTTCATTGCGGGGCTTCCGGAGGAGACTCGGACGGACCTTGCCGCCATCGAGGGGCCGGCGCGGCAGCGGCGTCTCGTGGAACTCAGATTCGAGGCGCTCCGAGAGAACACGCTCCGGCAGGCTCGCGAGCGTGGCGTGCTGGATGAGGAGGGTGTCGCGTCCGTCATCGCACTCGGCCGCGAGGAACAGCTCCGGGCTCTCCGGGACGTGCAGAAGCGGATCTTCCTCGCGATCCACGCCGAAGATATCGACCGCATGCGGAAGCACGCTCCGGAGCTCGTGCGGCGCCTCGAGTCCCTGGATCCGGCCGGTTTCTTCGACGATCCCAAGGTGCAGGAGTTCATCACGGTGAGTTTCTTCTCTCGGGAGCAGATCGAGTCCATGCGGTCCTGGCGCCGCGAGCGGCTCGTGAACTTCCTCGAGGGACTGCGCCGGTCCGACGGCCAGGGCGACCCCGATGGCTTCCTCACGGAGGCTCAGCGCGACCGGCTCCTCCGCATGGATCCCGCCGAGCGGAACCAGCTCGTGAACCGCGTCGCCCGAGCCAAGTTCGCCCGTGCCGTCGGGCCGCCCGACCGGGCGCCCCGGGATGCGCGGCGGCCGCCTCCGGGCGTCGAACCCGGCGACTGGGGCCGGGTTGCACCCGAAGAGCGCGAGCGCTTCCTGCGCATGACGCCGGAAGAACGCGCCACCTTCCTGCGCGACCGGCGCTGAGCCCCGCGGGCCTGCGGGCCGGGATTGGAAGGCGGGCGAACCCGGACGTACAGTGGATTGCGGCGCTCCGCCATCCGGCGCCGCGGGCACGACGACCGGGATCCCCGGATGCCGGTCCGAAGGAGTTCCGCACCGTGATGCGATTTCTGATCAGCGCGACCGGAGCCGCCCTGCTTCTCGTCCTCGCGACCGCCGCGGGGGCCCAGGACTCGACTCCCGACCTCGACCAGGCCATTCGCACGGACTTCGAGCAGGCCGAGGCCAATCTCGCCGCGGCGGAAGCCGAGAAGGACGAGGAGAAGCGCGAGCCGCACCTCGCGAAGTTCCGCCAGGCCCTCGACGGCATCATCGCGAAGTACACGATGGCCTCGCCGGCGCTCCGGGAGGGGCTCTTCGAGCTCGGCCGCAGCAACCTCCTCGCGGGGCGTCCCGCCGCCGCCGTCGACGACCTCCGCCGCCACGTCGAGCGGCTGCCTGACTCGCCGCGCCATGCCGAGGCCGTGCTCCTCCTCGGCGATGCCTACATGGGCACATCCGACTTCGCCCGCGCCCGGGCCCTCTACGAGGACTTCATCGCCAAGGGGCCGCCGGCCGAGAAGCTGGCGCCGTCGCACTACGGCCGTGCGATGGCTCTCTGGATGAGCGCCGACCTCGAGGGAGCTGCCAAGGCGTTCCGGGAGATCCTGGAACGCTTCCCGTCGGACCCCATCGCCACGGACGCATCCTTCCAGCTTCTCCGCGTCCTCACGGCGGCGGACCGGATCGACGAGGCCAGGGCCCAGGCGGATCAGATCCTCGCGAAATACCCCGAGGCGCCGGAGATCCAGGACATTCGCGGGCGCCTCGACCTCATCGGCGCCCCCGCGCCCGAGATCGCCGGCGAGGCCGTCTGGAGCGACGGCGCCCGGCGGACCCTCGGCTCCCTGAAGGGGCGCCCCGTCCTTCTCGTCTTCTTCGCGGACCAGTACGCCTCGTGCCGCAGCGAGCTCCGACGCCTCGCGACACTGGCGGAGAGCCGGAGCGCCGCCGTGACCTTCGTCGGCCTCACGACCTACTACCGCAAGAAGTCCACGGCCCCCGAAGAGGAGCGGCGCATCGTGACGGAGGCCCTCCGGGCCGACGGCGTCGCGTTCCCCGTCGGTTTCGCCCCCGACCACGAGACGCTCCGGGCCTGGCGCGTCCGCGGCGTGCCGGAGGTCGTGCTCATCGACGCCGAGGGCCGCGTCCGCCACATCAAGGTCGGCTCGGCCCGGAATCAGGGGATCGACGACACGATCCTCGTCCGCTGGCTCGATCGCCTCGCCGCCCGGTAGCTGCGATGCCCCTCGCCGCGCTCCGGGCCCGCGGTGCGATCATCCCCGATCCCTCGCAGGTCTTCATCGGACCGGACGTCGATCCCGCCGCCATCGAGGCGGAGGGGCTCGAGATCCACCCCGGCGTGCGGATCACGGGCGCCCGCACGGTCATCGGGGCGGGCACGAGGCTCGGCACCGACGGCCCTCTCGTCCTCCGGGACACGGCCGTCGGCCGCCGGGTCACCATCGGCTCCGGCGCCATCGATGGAGCCGTCCTTCACGACGGGGCGTCCGTGGGCCCCTCGTGCCACATCCGGCCCGGGACGATCATGGGGGACGAGTCTTCCGTGGCCCACGCGGTGGGCCTCAAGCAGACGGTGCTTCTCCCCTTCGCCGTGCTCGGGAGCAACATCAACTTCTGCGACGCGCTCCTCTATGGCGGCCGGAGCCGCCGGGACCACTCGGAGGTGGGCTCGGGCTTCATCCACTTCAACTTCACGCCGTTCGGCGACAAGGCCACGCCCTCCCTCTTCGGCGACGTGCCCCGCGGGGTCCTTCTCGACGGCGACCGGATCTTCCTCGGCGGGCAGGGAGGCGTCGTGGGGCCGGTGAAGATCGGATTCGGCACCGTCCTCGCCGCGGGGAGCGTCTACCGCCGCGATCGGGGCGACAACGTCCTCGTCTACGCCGAGGGCCTGCCGGAGAAGGAGTCGCCCTTCGACGCCCGCCGCCTGAAGGGGCTCGGACGGCGGATCGACAGGAATCTCGAGTACATCGGCCACCTCGCCGCGCTGCGGATCTGGTACCGGGACGTGCGGCGGGAAGTCGTCGGGGACGACGCCCTGGAGCTTCACGTCGCGGAAGCCGGTGTTGCTGCCCTTGCGGCGGGCATCGCGGAGAGGATCCGGCGGATCGACGAACTGCACGCCGCGGTTCCGACGTCCCTCGAAGCCTGGGGGACGGAGTCGCCACCCGAGGAGCGGCGATTCCAGGAGAGCTTCCACGGCGGCTGGCCCGCCGCCCGGACGCGCCTCGGTTCCGCCGTCGATCCCGCCGGGGCGGACTCCCGCGCCGCGGACGTCCGCGCCGAGCTCGGATCCCTGGTGCGCTCCGGCGCCGCGCGATCCTTCATGGAGGCGGTGACCCGATTCGGGGTCGGCGGCCGGGGCGCTGCGACGTGGAAGGCTGCCGTGGACTGGCTCGAGGACGTGGTCGCTGCCGTCCGGACTACCGGGCGTCCGTGAGGTCCCGGAGGTCCGGGCGTCCGGCGGCGATCCACGCCGAGGTCCAGAGCCGCGCGATGACGAGGGCCGATCGGGCGAGACGGTCCACCATGATGCCGCCCACGTCCGCCCGCATGGCCTCGAAGTAGCTCCGCCTCTGCCGGCGCCGAGAGACGTCGCGGTGGCGGTGGTCGGCGTCGAGGATCGGTCGGATGTGCGCGTAGCTCTCGCGGACGATCGTGAAAGCGAGAGCGACTCGATCGGAGACCGGGTAAGCCCCGATGGTCCGGAGCTCCGGGTCTGCCGGAATGGCGCCGCGGAGCGTGCCGGGCGAGAGCGCGAGGGCGAGGCCGAGGGCCCTCTCCGAGAACTCATCGCCGAAGGCGGCGAAGAGCTCCGACTCGAAGCGGCTGTGGATGCCGCGATGGCCGGATTCCTGGCCGTCATGGTTGCGGGTGACATGGAAGGGCACATGGGCATCGGCCACGTAGTGACCGAGCGCGGCGGCCCAGAGGAGGATGTCATCCCTGTGGGCGGAGCGCAGAGCCTCGACGAGCTTCAGGAAGACCTCGTCGATGCGCCAGGGCAGCGTGCCGGCCTCGGCCACGGTGGCGCGGCCGAACCGTTCCTCGGCGACGGATCGGGTCTCCGGGAAGCCGGAGAAGGGGAACTCCGCGAAGCGGTCGATGTTGATGTAGTGCCGCGGCCCCTCCGAGGGGGAGTAGAAGCGATGCCCCTCTCTCCGCCAGAGGTCGGGATCGACGGAGTGCTCGATGAGGTAGGGGGCATTGCGGCGGAAGAAGCCGGGAAGGGAGCTCGGAAGGAGGCGCACCGCGTGTCCCTGGATCGCGCGGTGCGCATCGAAGCCCCACCCGCCGGCGTCGCTCCGGATGAGAAGGAGGAGCGCGCCGAGGATCGCCGCCGCGCGCCGGGCCGGGCCTCCCCGGTTCACTCGATGATCTCGATGCTCCGGATGACGGTCCGCTGCACGGGCATCCCGGAGGTGTCCTTCTGGCCCCGCGTGATGCCCTCGACGAGCTCGATGCCTTTCACGACCATGGCGAAGGCCGTGTTCTGGAAGTCGAACTGCGGCTGCTCGCGGACGCAGATGACGAACTGGCTGCCGTTGTCCTTCTTCTCGCCAGGGTTCTTCCACTGCGTGACGACGCCGCGGGCGTGCTGGAGGATCGACAGCTCCTGATCGAGCTTGTAGCCCGGGCCGCCGCGTCCGTCGTTGGTCCGATCGTCGTCCCGCGTGTTGGGGTCGCCGAGCTGGACGAAGGAATCCTGCACGAACTGGTGCACGGCGGTCCCGTCGTAGAAACCCTCCTTCGCGAGCTTCACGAAATTCTTCACGTGGTCCGGAGCGACGTTCATGTAGAAGCGGAGATGGATGTCACCCTCGGTCGTGCGGATGATGGCCGTGGGCGACGGAGCCAGAACCGGCTCCACGAGCTTCGATTCGGGGTGCTTGCGCCGCCACGCGATCTCCTTCTCGACGTCGTCGATGGCGTCATCGACGAGGGAGCGGCCCTCCGCCGTGGCGGACAGCGTGCAGAGGCCGTGAGTCGGGAAGCGGGACTTCAGATCCTCCGCCGTGGCGAGGGCCCGGTCGAGATCGCCGGCGTGGAAGTACGCGCACGCGAGGTGGAGCTGCACGAAGGGCTCCACGGCGGCGCCTCCGGACCGGGCAAGAAGATCCTCGAGGGCCTGGACCCGCTTCGCGGCCTCGGCGGGGTTGGCCGGCGTGGCGAGCTTGGGATTCTGCCCCCCCTGGCGGGGCACGATCCGCTGGAGGTCCGCCCAGGTGGCGTTCTGGGATGCGGCGGTGCCGGCGACGGCGGCGAGGAGCAGGGCGGCGGCGAGGGTGCTTGGGAGGGATGCGATCATGGTTCCGTGTCTCCTCACTTCGTCTCGAGGCCGAGGCGCTTCTTGATCTCGAAGAAGCTCCAGCGGTAGTTGACCATGAAGGTCTGCTGCCGGAGGGTGGCCGTCTTCAGGGCCTGCGCCTCGAGGGGGGGCATCCGGTCCGCGGGCGGTTCCTGCTTCTCGGCGAGCTGGCAGATGTAGTGGGCCTGGCCGACGGGGTCCGAGAGGACCTGCGTGACGTGGCCGGTCTCCATGGCGCGGATGTAGTAGTTCGTCCGGAGGAACGTCTCCGCATCCCGCGTCGCGGGCTTCTCGTCGCCGTCGCGGGGGTCCGCCATCATCTGGAACTCGAAGAATCCCGTCTCCTTCACCCGATCGGGGTGCTCCGCGGCGAAGGCTGCGAAGTGCGCGGGCGCCACGTCGGCGCGGAGCTTCTGGACCACGGCCTGGCTCTTCGAGCGCTCGATGTTGCGGAGCCGCTCCTGCTCGGCCGGATCCTTGATGCCGTCGCGCTCGATCTTCGTCCTGGCCTCGGCGTCCGCCGCATCGAGGATCTCCCGCTCTTTCTGGCGGATCTCCTCGTTGATGCGGCCGTCGATGAACTCGCGCGCCTGCTTCGCTTCGGCCTCGGCTCTCTCGTAGGCCAGCGTGTTGACGTACTCCTCGACGAGGCGATCCTTCACCTCCTCGAACTCGGGGAGCCGGCTCGCCTTCTTCCCGTTCACCCGGAAGAAGTACTGGACGGAACCCTCATGGAGGATCTCAGGGGCCAGGGCGCCCTCGTCATGCTTGACGAGCTGGGAGAAGAAGCTGACGCCGTAGCGTGCGTGATCGCGCGCGCAGGCGGAGCGGTCGGCGTCGGCGAGCTTCGCGTAGCCGAGCCGCTTCTCCGTCGCGAGCGCCGCGAGGTCTGCGCCGGGGTTCGCCCGGACGGCCTCGAAGGCCTCGGAGAGGAGGTGGCCGAGCAGGATTTCGCGCTCGATGTTGGTGCGCAGGAGCGAGAAGGGAGTCACCATGGCCTCGAGGGAGGCATCGCGGTTCTTCCGGTTCGCCTCCGTCCGGCGCTCGGCGGGGATCTGCGCGTCGAGGCGCGACCTGTTCCTCGCGTAGTAGGCGAGCGCCTCCTCCCGCGAGACGCGCCGTCCCCCCGTCCGCTCGGCGATCTGTTCGTCCGTGAGGGAGGAGGGGTCGAACTCGACGATCTCGGCCGAGACCGTCGTCTCCGTTCGGAACTTCTGCTGGAGCTGCTTCCGCTCGCTCCAGAAGACCTTGAGATCGCGGTCCGTCGGGGGTGTGGCGACGAGGGCCCGGCGGTGCTCCTCCGCCGGGAAGTACAGATAGCGCAGGCGGTAGAGGAAGTGGTCCTTCTTCCAGGCTTCGTAGACCTCCTCGCCCGTGATGCGTGCGGCATCGGCGAAGACGTCCTTCAGGCGGAGCCCCAGCTCCTGGAGCTTCCGGTACTCGTTGAACATGGCCTCGGAAACGCCGAGCTGTTCGTTCCGCTGCTTGAGCGCGTTGGCGAGGAAGGCGCCCTGCGCCTCGGTCATCTTCGCGATCTCTTCGTCGGTCACCTCGATGCCGAGGGCCTTCGCCTCCTCCGCGAGGAGCAGGAACTCCCAGACCTTCGTCTCGGGGATGTTGCTCTTCGCATTGCCCTCGAGCTTGTCGAGCATCTCCTCGATGCGGAAGAACTCGCCGCGCGTCACCGAACGGGGCTTGCCGCAGAGCGTCCAGGTACCCCGGACCTCGTCGGGCTTGTCGGGCGGGACGAGGGGGCGCTTGGCCGCCGGCGGCTGTGGCATCCGGGTCGGCACCGGGGGCTTCGGCGCCGTCTCCTGCGCGAGACCCGAGGGGGCTGCGAGTGCGATGATCGCGACCCAGATCGGGGCGGATGCGCACCGGATCCGGGGCTTCAGGGGACGTTGCATGGCGTGGGTTCTCCGCGGGGCTCGCCGGCGACGCACCGTCGCCGAACAAACTGCAAGCGCTTTGTCCGCTTGAAGATAAGGTCGAGACTTATAACGAAGCCGGAAGGCCCGTGTCAATCCATAACGGATCGACTGGCGGGATGCCCCGTCCGTTCTTTTCCTTGCGGAGGATCGCCGTTTCTCTTCACGCGGCGTGCGTACAGTCACGTCCTCCACGGCGCGGGCGATCGCGACGCCTGGATCGCGCAGCTGCGCGGTCGCCAGGATCTCCCGAAAGCACACGGGCCCGACAGCGTCGGGCCCGCGCCTTGGTTGAAGAAAGAGATCAAGGAGTAGATTTCAGGCGTAGAGAGGAAGGAGGGAGTTTTTTACGTGTTCTTGGGACACAACCTTGATCGCTTTCTATTTCGTTCTGCTCCGGTGTGCCGGCAAGCCGCTGTTCAACGGTGAACCAGGACGGTCCCTGCAGCCGTCGGCGAGGCTTCGACCGCCGGGTCCCTGAGGGATCCCATGGATCCGACCCCTCCGGAGTCAATCTACGAGGTCAATTTAGATAAGCTGTACAAAGGGATCAAGTGTGATTTTTGTCTTCGACGGTGGCTTTGCCGGAGACGGATCGCAAGTCGATGCGAGGATGCATCTTGTATTGAAGTGGCGTCCCCCGCGACCGTTGTGACCGGATTCCGAGCGGGTCGCCGCACGATTTCGTCAGCTTCACTTCGGCACGATCCCGTTCTTCATCGCTGCGGACCGCGAACGCTCTGCCGTCGGCGACGAGGACCGGTGAGCGACGCCCGGCCACGGGAACTCCGAGGCTCCGGTCACTTTCCGCTTTTTTCTTTTGCGCCTTGCGGGGTCGGACGTATCAGGATCAAGGAATTCTTCAATTGAATTCCGTTTACCTAGCCACAACTTTCCACTTTCTCAGTTCTGAATAGGTAAACCGACGGTGGCGGTGCCCTTCTCCGCCACCGTCTCTTCTTTTTGGCGCCGGGCGGGGCGCGCACCGGCCGCCGGTGCGCGCGGTCTTTGTCACCATGCACCCATGGCCCTGACGACGACCCGCGCGACCGTCCTCCTGCTCATCCTCCTCGCCTCTGCCGCGGCCGCCCAGGATGCAGCCCCTATCGCCTGCATCGAACCCGTCCCGGCGCAGACCCGCAGGTATCTTGCGACCCTCGTCGCGGCGGTGTCCGAAGGCGATCCCCACGTCGCCGGGCGGCTCGACGACGTCATCCGGAGGCTTCGCCAGGGCCGCAACCGGCGATTCATGCCCTCCATGGAGAAGAACGGCTTCCAGGTCTTCCTGCGGGCGACGGGGGAAGCCGTCGGGGAGGACCACGCGCTCCGGTTCCGGGAGCGTCCCTTCGACTACGACTTCCGCTACCGCCTCTGCATCGGAATCCACGAGCACGCATCCGGCGCCGCCCATCGAGGCGTCATCGTCCTCGGCCACGGCACGTCCAACCACATCGCCTCGATTCGTCCCGACGGCGTCCACAGCCAGCGGTACGCGGCCTACGTCGACCGCCTGGTGGAGAGCGGATGGCACGTCCTCACCCTGGACACGGCGGGGCACGGACTCTCGGGGCCGTGGTTCAGCGTCGTCGACTCGCCCGAGCGCAGGCGAGACCTCGACGTCCGGGACAGGGCCGTCTTCTCCGCGGACGAACAGGATCGCGATCTCTCCATCGCCGTCCGCCTCGCGGCGTCGCTTTTCGGAGAGACGCCGGCCGTCGGCGGGTTCTCGGATGGCGGCGAGCGCGCCGTCCGGCACGCGCGAGGGCCGGGGGCGGGGGCCGACCGGGACCTGATCCGCTTCTACGCCCCCGTCAACGTCCTCGTCGCCGGCGGCGAACTCTCGCCGCCGCCTGGGATCCCGGACATCATCGCCAGCACGGTACTCCTGCCGGTCGTGGTCCTCGTGAGGTCGGTCCTCCTCTGGGACGAGGAGATCGACTGGCGGCGGGCCGGCGGCGACACGGACGCTCGTCTCGCGGATCCCCTCGTCCGGGACTACGCCACGGCGGACTACGCCACGAAGTTCCACGATCCGCCCGGCGCGAAGCCGCTCGCCGAGGTCGAGGTCCCGATCCTGCTCTTCCAGGGGAAGGAGGATCGGGTCGTGGCTGCGGCGGCCGTGGAAGCCGCCTTCGACGCGCTGGCGGCCGGACGCCCCCCCGTGGCCGGCCGGGAGGCGTTGCAATCCCGGTCCCCGCTGCACAGGGTCCGGACCGGGGGGCCGCATGCCTATGTCGAGATAGGGCTTCCGGCGAACTGCCCGGAGCGGGAGACGGGCAACCATCAGATCGACGCCGGTGCCTACGCCGAGTGGGTCGGAGCCTTCGCCGGCCTTGTTCCCGCCCGACCCCTGCCAGCCGCCTCCCCGGACTGGCGTAACCACTGCAGGAATCCCGCCGCCCACGGCGTCCGTCCGACGTTCTGACCTCCCCTGCGGGAAGAGGGATCCACCCCGGAGGTTCAGGAGTGCGAATCGCCCGTGGCGGAGCCGGATCCGCCGCCGCCTCCGGCCATTCATGAGCGTCCGACGTTCTTCCGATACAAGAAACTAGGACAGGCGGCTTCACCCGGGTCACATCGGCAGGTGAAGTCCGGTGCACGGTGGGTGTCCATCGCGGAAACCAGGAGCGCGGCGAGGGAGATGCCTTCATTGGGCGGCGACAAGCCGGGCAGGCTCGCAGAAAAGGCGCGGAAGTGGATCGCGCTCGGGAGGGCTGACAAGGCCCTGGCCGTCGCGGATCGCGGCCTCGCCGTCTGGCCGGCCTCGGACGAGCTCCGGGAGATCGTCCGGTTCTGCCGCCGGCTCGGGACGCGCGACCGCGTCGCCGTGTGCCGCCGGGAACTCGATGCCGACCCGACGTTCGAGCGCCACGTCGCCCTGGCGCGGGCCCAGATGGAATCCGAGGACGAAGGGGGCGCCATCCGCACGGCCGAGGCTGCCGCGGAGCGCTTCCCCGACGAACCACGGCCCGTGCTCCTGGTTGCCGAGCTCCTCTTCGCGAGGTTTCGGCGGGACCGGGCTGCCTCGGACGGGAAGGCGGCCATCGCCGCCCTGCGCCACGCCGTCGAGCTGGCGCCGGGAGAGGCGGCCTACGGCCTGTCGCTGGCCCGGCGTCTTGTTGAGATCGGCGCCCTGGCGGAGGCCCGCCGCGAGATCGACACGATCCTCGCCGCCGACCCGGACCACGCCGAGGCCGGCGCACTCCGGCAAGAGATCGAACCTCAGCCGGACGCGCCTCCCCCCGAGGACGTTTCCATCGACATCCTGCTCCGGCGGATCGAGGATGCCGCATCGGCTCCCGTCACGGCGGCGCCGAACGGTGCCGAGGCGGACCCGCCCGACGAGAACCTCCGCCGCAGGTTCGCGACGCTAACGGCGATCGAGGGAGAGTGCGTCGCCGCCCTGCTCTCGAACGGCCGGACCCTGGTTGCGGCACGGGGCGAGATCGCGCCCGACGACGATCCGGCCCTGAAGGCCTTCGCGCAGATGGCGGGCGAGCTGCGGTCGCTTCTCGCCGTGTCGGCACGCCGCATCGGGCTCGGGTCTTTCACCCGGGCGGAACTCTGCCGTGAGGATCGGCTCCTCCAGGCCGTGGACACGGCCGTGGCCGTGCTGGCGATCGAAACCCCCCTCAGCGTGCGGCGTACCGCGCTCGAGGAGGCGATCCGGCGGCTGCTCTCCGGGCAGAAGAAGGTCGCGGCGGAGTAGGCCATGAAGGATGTGCTCCATGAGCTGAACGGTCACGTGGGCGTGAAGGGTGGCCTCGTCGTGACGCCCGACGGCATGGTCGTCGCGTCGGAGTTCTCCCCGGATCTCGACGCCGAAACGACGGCAGCCCTCGTCTCGGGGCTCATCACCGGACTCCGGGGCGTTCTGCGCATCTCATCGGCGGCGCCCCTGCAGCGGATGCTCCTCACGGCCACGCGGGGGCGGATCGCCATCGAGAGCATCGGCAATGCGTTTCTCGTGGTGTTGACGGACCAGCACCTGAACCTCGACCGGACGCTCCTCGAGATCCGGAGCGCGGCGCGGAGGCTTCAGAGGATGGCCCGGATCAACGTGTGACGGGGCCGGACGGAGGGTGGATGCAGGCGGCGGGTAACGCGGTGCAAGGACGCTGAGGTAAGGTGCGATGGTTCAGCTGAATCTGGCCCTCAAGGAAATCAACTGCAAGATCGTCTACTTCGGCCCCGGGCTCTCGGGGAAGACGACGAATCTCGAGATCGTCCATGAGAAGGCGCCGAAGGAGAGCCGCGGCGACCTCACGTCCATCGCGACCGAGTCGGACCGGACGCTCTTCTTCGACTTCATGCCTCTCTCGCTCGGCGAGGTCAACGGCATGAAGACCAAGTTCCAGCTCTACACGGTCCCGGGACAGGTCTACTACAACTCGACGCGCAAGCTCGTCCTGCGCGGGGCCGATGGCGTCGTCTTCGTGGCGGATTCCGGCCCGGACCGGATGGCGGAGAACCTCGAGTCCCTGAACAACCTCGACGAGTGCCTCCGCGAACAGGGCCGGTCGCTGGCCGACTTCCCGCACGTCATCCAGATGAACAAGCGGGACCTGCCGGATGCCCTCCCGATGGCGGATCTCACGAAGGCGCTGAACCGCCACGGGGCTCCCGTGGTCGAGGCCGTGGCCTCGCGGGGCGAGGGTGTGATCGAGACCTTCAAGGCGCTCTCGACGCTCGTGCTCGAACGTGTCCGTCGCATGTCCGAGAGCCGGTCGTCGACGCGGCGCATCGCGGTCCAGCCCGTCCGGGGTGGTGAGTCATCGGGCGCGAGGACGCCGGAGATCCAGATCCCGGCCGTGCCCGTGGGAATGGGCTCCGCCGCGGCCGCGACTGCGAAGGGCGGGGCCGCCACCGCCGGCGCCCGCAGGGCCGACCGCCCCGCGCCTCCCCGGATCCGGCCGGCTGGCGGCGGCAGCGGCGACCTCCCGTCCCGCACTCCGGCCGGTCCCACCCGTGTCATCTCCTCGGCCCGGGCGCGGAAGAGCGGCGAGTCGAGCGGTTCGCGGCCCGTCGTTCCCATGCCGCGTCCCGGCCCGCGCGCCGCACACCGTTCCGGCCCGGCCCCGTACGTCTGGATCATCCTCGCCGTTCTCGCGATCGGGGCGGCCGCCGTGGGCGCACATCTGTTGGGTCTCTTCCAGGAGTCTTCGCGATGAACGCGGACGAGAAACTCAGGCAGGACCGTCTGGTCTTCTACAAGGACGAGATCGCGCGCATCGACCGGCTCCTCGGGGAACTGCTCACGCTCTCGCGGGCGAAGTGCGCATTCCTCATCGACAAGGAAGGGCACACGGTGGCCAGGACCGGCGAGATGCCCGGGTTCGACCTCGAGACCTTCTCCGCCCTCGTGGCGGGCAGCTTCGCGGCGACGCGCGAGATGGCCCGGCTCCTCGGGGAGCAGGAGTTCTCGGTCATGTACCACCAGGGAACCCGTGACCACATCCAGTTGAACCTCGTGGACGACCGAACGATCCTCACCGTGATCTTCGACGACCGGACGACGGTGGGCATGGTCCGGCTCTACGCGAAGGAGGCCGAGAAGGGCCTCGTCAGGATCTTCGCGGATGGCAGCCGGGAGAGCGAGAGCGTGGACCTCGGAGCCGACTACGACCGGTCTGCCCGGGCGAAGCTCGACTCGCTGTTCGCGAAGCCGTGACACCGGACGGCGCTGTTGACGGCCGGCCGCCGGTCGGTGTAGACTTGGCGGCGGCATCGCCGCCGGATCCGAAGACGTCCGAACCCTCCGGAATCATGACCGAGCCTCCTGCGGAAGTCGATGCGTCCATCGCGCGCTGCGCCTCCTCCGGCGCGCCGGGGAAGCTCCTGGCGGCCGCACACGTCGCCGTCAAGACGCTCGGCGACCGGGCCGGGGATGCTGCTCCCGGGATCGCGCGCGCCTTCGATTGCGACGAGGCGACGGTCCGGGCGGCCATCCTCTTCCGGCAACAGCTCTCCGAACTTCCCGCCGACGTCCCGGTGCGTGTCTGCGCCGGAGTGAACTGCCGGCGTCGCGGCGCGCGCCGCTTCCTCGAGCTTCTGACCGCGATCGTCGCCGAATCGGAGCCCGGCCGCCCCGTCCTCGAACCCAGCTGCCTCGAGGAGTGCGGCTTCGGTCCCAACGTGGCCATCGGCCGGTCCATCTTCCGGGCCGGTGACGGTCAGGTCGTGCAGGACGAGCAGTCCTGGCGCTGAATCCCGGCTCGGGAGCCATCTCACCGGATCGCGGCTCCTCCGGTCTGGCTCTGTCCCAAGAACTTTCCACGAAAGGTCTTGCGGGTTCTCCGCGCGAGGGCGGGTAGAAACCCGGAAAGTCCTCAAGGTCCGATCCCGGAATCCCGATATGGGGTACTCTTCTCTGCGCGGGCGGAGCGCAGGCATGACGCAGAGGAGAGACATGAAGCACATCGTCGGGGGTGGCCTCGGGAGAGCAGCGGCGTGGCTCATCGTGGCGAGCGCCGCGGTGTCGGCAGCGGCCCAGGGCGGCAGCTCGGGGCAGTCGAGCCAGTCTCCGGGATCCCTGGCGTCGCCGATCCTCACGACGAACAACCCGAAGGTCGGCGAGACCTTCCGGGTCGCCATCCACGCCGAGCCCGGCGCCATCGCCTGGCTCGCCGTGAGCCTCACCCCCGGCCCCTCGACGCTCGGCCCCTGGCAGCTCGGGATCGGACAGCCCCTCCACGTCCTGCTCGCCGGCGCTCCTTTCCACGGCGCATCGACATTCTCGCTCGACGTGCCGATCCCTGCCATCGACGCGCTTCAGGGCATCGAGTTCTGGATGCAGGCGCTGGTCGTACGCCCCGCGACCGGCGAGGCGGCTCTCACCAACGTCGCCGCTCACCGGATCGCGGGACCCGGCAGGCATGTTCTCATAGTGGGGCAGGTGACGCCGTCGCAGACCTTTGCCTCGGCGGGCGCCCAGGCGGATGCCTTGCTCGGCCTGCTCGCGGCGACCGGCCACTCGGCGACGCGGGTCGACAACGTCCTCCCCGCGGACCTGCGCGGCTATGACGCGATCCTCGACTGCCGCTTCACTCTCGCGCCGCCGGCCTCGGAGAAGGCCGTCATGGTCGACTACCTCCGGTGCCATGGCGGCATCTTCCTCATCGGGGGACCGTTCAATCTCGATCAGGGCGGCCAGCTCCGGCACGCCTGGATCCAGGACTTCCTGAACACGAAGCTCGGCATCGGGGTCGCCGTCTACTCCGGGGGGAACTTCTCCGGCTCCTCGCCGGCGGCCCTCGAGGAAGTTCGGCCCACCGCGCATCCCATGCTGCTCACCGTCCCGAGCTGGATCGCGGAGGCTTCCTACCACGTCGAGAACGAGGGCGGGAACTTCGGATACGAGTCGAGCCTCGCGGCCGGATCGCCCTGGATCGCGGCGGGACCCGGCTCGCCGGTGGCGGGGCTCGTGTTCGGCGCCACGTTCAAGCCCGAGGACATGACGACGGCCCGCGTCGCCGGAACGGTGGCCGTGCTCTGGAACGGCGCGGCGGACGCTCTGGCCGCCACTGCGGCCAACCCCAACACCCAGATCATCTTCGACAACCTCGTCCATTTCCTCGACCGCTGAGGTCTGCGGGACGAGCGTCGCTTCCCCCGGCGGCGACCGTTCCGTAACCTGCGGGTCATGCGTCCGGTTGCAGAGAGTGGCGGTTCCCGCGCTGCGTTCCCGGACCCCGGGGCCAGGCCGGCACCGGATCACCGGCCGTGAGCGACGACTGGGAACTCCTCGCGAAGTCCGCCACGGATTCCGGCGCCTACACGCGCCTCGTGGAGCGCCACTACGCCGCCGCCGTGGGCTTCGCCTTCCAGATCCTCCACGATCACCAGAAGGCCGAGGACGTCGTGAGCCGCTCCTTCGTCAACATCTTCCTCGGGCGGGACCGCTTCGAGGAGCGGGCGCGCTTCCGCACGTTCCTCTTCAAGGTCGTGTCCAACCTCGCGCTCAACGAGCTGGCGAAGCGGAGCGGATCCGTGGACTTCAGCTCCCTTGCGCCGGAGGACGGGTCGGCGGAGGAGCGAATCGCGGACACGACGACCGTGAGCGCCGACCCGGGCGACATCGTCGAGGGGCGGGAGGCGGCGGAGATGATCCGCCAGGGCGTCATGAAGCTCCCGCCGAAGCACCGGGCCGCCCTCTATCTCCGCGAGTACGCGGACCAGAGCTACCTCGAGATCGCCGAGACGCTCCAGGCGTCCCTCGCCGAGGTCAAGATCTGGATCTACCGGGGCCGCCAGCGCCTCCAGAAGCTCCTCGAGCCCTATCTCGACAGGGGCGATGCCGTCACGTGAGACCGCTCCCATGAGCTGCGACGAGACACGCGAGCGCCTCTCGGCCTTCCTCGACGGCGAAGTCGGCGAGACGGAACGAGCCGTCATCGCCGTGCACCTTGAGACCTGCGCGGACTGCCGCGCGGCCGGCGAGCGCCTGCGGCGCACCTCGGATGCCCTCCGTGCGTGGTTCCGCGAGACGTCGGAACGGGGAGGCGACGAGGGCCGCGAGGACTGCCTCCGGAAGAGCGGCGCCGCACTCCGCGCCGCCGTCGCCGCGCGGGAGGGCGTGACGGGGAAGCGTGCCCTGCTGCGGCGCGTCCCGCGTTTCGGGGCGGCGGCGGCCGTCCTCCTTCTCGCCGGCGCCTTCGTCGTCTATCTGGCCGGCGGCTTCCGCCATGCCGGTCGCGCCGCCCGGATCTCCGTGGAGGGCCTCTCCGAGGCCCCCTACCTCCAGGTCGAGATGCACCCCGTGGGCCTCGCGAGCGCGCTCTCGGAGGTCATGGGGCGGGTCTTCCCGAGGGCGAAGTCGCCCTCCGCCACCCTCCTGCTCAGCCGGTCGGGACGCTTCGTGATGCGCCTCAGCGCGTCGACTCCGGAGGCGGGGACGGACCGGCTACCGCGGGAATTCCGCGCGGGCTTCGACGGCCGGCGCTTCTGGCGATGGATGGACGGCGAGACCGTCGTCCGCACGCGGGAACGCTCCGGCGCCGAGTCCGGGCCCGGATCCCTCCTCGACGAGGCGGGCGTGGCCATCCTCTGGCGGGACTGGGAGAAGGTCCAAAGCCTCCTGCCCGAGGTCGAAGCCGGCCGCGGCAGGATCCGCGAGCTTGCGATGCACGAGGGGCTCCGCGTCCTCGAGGTCGAGCTCGACGGCGGGGCCTCCGGTGCCCGTCCCCGAATCCTCCAGCTCCGCGTGGATCCCGGCGACGACCGCGTGAGGGAGATCCACATGGGCCGGTGGCGCTTCGTCATTCACCGCGCCAATCTCACGGAGGCCGACTTCGAGATCGCCCGGAACGTCCCCCCGGAAGTCCGCTGACCCCTCCCTCGATCGCGCCGGCGCGACGACTCGGCGCCCTGTCGCGGCGTCAGACCTCGAAGGAGGGCCGGGGCGGGAGGGCATCCGGCCCGAGGATCTCGGTGATCACGGCGTCCACGGCGGGGTTCGACCAGGCCTCGACCGGGCCGCGGTATCCCGGGATATCCTTCACGTAGGGGCAGTCGGCGGGGAAGATGCCGCCGGGGATGCCGGCCTCGATGCTCCGGCACTCGGGCTCGACCGAGAAGCGGTTGTCGTACACCCGGCAGAGCTTCGTCGCACCGTCGTAGTGCGGGCAGTAGCGGGCCGTGAGATAGACGGTCCCCTCGATCTCGACCTTCTCGGCGCAGCACTTGCCGCAGCGCGTGCAGAGCGCCTCCCACTCCTCCTTCGAGATGGTCCGCGGTTCCACGGGGCTCACGGTGTCCAGTAGAGCGCGGAGGACGTCGCGGTGCCGCCGGCGTCGGCGCCGCCGATGATCAGGATCGCGCCGTCGGGAAGGACCGTGGCCGTGTGGTTCTGGCGGCCCGCCGGGAGCGGATTCCGCGGCGTCACCGCGCCCTGGGCGAAGGCGGCCACGTCGGCGACGCCATTGAACTGCCCCACGGCGCCCGTGCCTCCGCCCGAGAGGAGGAGGATCCCGGAGGGGAGGCGCGCCGAGGCGTGGAGGCCGACAGCGGCGGGGAGATTGCCGCCGCCGGACCAGGTGACCGCCCCGGGCTGGAGGATCTCGAGAGAGGATGTGGACGATACGAAGATGCCTCCGGCTCCGCCGGCGGCGACCACGGCGCCGCCCGGGATCTCGTCGAGGGTGAAGGCGATGCGCGGCGTGGCGAGGGCGGAGAGCGTCGTCCAGGTCTGGGTCGCGGGATCGAAACGGTTCGAGGAAGTCGCGTAGAGCGGAAGGCTCGTCGTGGCGAAGGCCTGCGCTCCCCGGATGCCGCCGGCGACGAGCACGGTGCCGTCGGCAAGGAGGACCGCCGAATGGCCGAGGCGTTTGTCGGTCATGGCCGGCAGGGGCGAGAAGAGGTTCGTCGCGGGATCGAAGATCTCCGCGGTGTCCTGGGCGGCGGCGAAGATGGGGCCGTAGTTCGTCGACGTCGGCGGGTTGAGGATGAAGGAGCTGGCGCCCCCGGTGATGAGGACACGGCCGTCCTGGAGCAGCGTTGCGGTGTGGGCTGCCCGGGGCGTCGAGAGGTTCCCGGCGGCGCTGAACGTCCCCGTGGCCGGATCGTAGATCTCGGCGGACGCGAGCCCTGCGCCGAGGGTCAGCGTGCCGCCGGTGACGAGGACGCGTCCGTCCTGGAGGAGGGTCGCCGTGTGCAGAGTGCGCGGCGCGGACATGGGCGGACCGGGTGCAAAGGTTCGCGTGTAGGGGTCGTAGAGCTCGGTCGTGTTCGACGCGACGGGCGAGAGGAGGGCGCCGGTGCCACCTCCCGTGACGAGGATTCGGCCGTCGTGGAGGAGCGTCGCCCTGTGCAGGGCGCGAGGTTCGTTCATCGGGCTGATGGCGATGCACGTATCGGGTTGGGAGAAGAGGATCGAGACGGGGTCGCTGATGCCGAAGCCGTTCGGGGCGCCCGCGTCCACCGTGATGAGCTGGGAATAGAGCGATACGCCGTGCAGGCCCGGGTTCGTGCCGGTCGGGAGCGTGATCTGGATCGTGCCGGAGGGGGGGAAGGGCGCGGCCCCTCCGCCGAGAGAGTTGAGCGGGAAGAGGAGGGACGGCGTGAGGCCGAGCCGGATCGTCCCGAAGCCCGGGAAGACATGGGAGCCCGGAGCGACGTCGATGCCGAGGAGGAACGGCGCGCCGGGAGTGGCCGTGAGCGTCACGGTGACGGACCCGCCGATGGGTGCGGTCGTGACGGCGAGGTGCGCATTCCCCTGGCCTTCGCCGTCGCCGCGCACGTCGGACCGTCCCGCGAGGATCGCAAGGACCGCGAGGGCAACAACGGCGAATCCGACGGATCTCGACATGGCATCTCCGGTGGTCCGACAGCGCTCCGGACGCTCCGAAGGTACGCCCCCGGCGCCGTCTCCGTCAAGCACGCCGCGACAGGTTCCCCGCCGGGCGGCGTCAACCCGCGGCCCGTCGCCTCCGGAGGCGGATCTCCTGGACCGTGACGATGGCGAGCGTGAGCGCCGTGAGCGGCACCGCGAACCCGAGCATGACGGCACTGAACTCGGGCAGCGCGTCGTGCCGCGAAGCCGCAAGGACGAGATAGGCGGTCCAGGCGCCGTAATAGAGGAGGAGGACGGCGCCCTCCGTGCGGCTGATGACGCCACCCGTGAAGAACATCGGCAGGCAGGCGATGGCGGCCGCGATCATGACCGGCATGTCGAATCCCACGACCGTGCCCGAGACCGGGACGCCGCCGGGAGCCGCCGCGGCCGAGATGCCGAGGACGGAAAGGATGTTGAAGAGGTTGCTGCCCACGACGTTGCCGACGGCGATGTCCCGCTCGCCGCGGATCGCCGCGACCACGGACGTCACGACCTCCGGGAGCGACGTGCCCGCCGCCACGACCGTGAGTCCCACGACGAGCTCGCTGATGCCGAGGCTGGCCGCGAAGGCCACGGCACTTCCCACGAGCCAGCGCGACCCGAGGACGAGCAGAGCGAGACCCGCGAGGGCGAGGATCGCGTACCCGGCCCGGGCCCGGGCGGAGATCCGGCCGTCTCCGTACTCCTTCGCGTACTCCGCCCGGACTGCGGCGCTCTCCCGGCGGGTCTGGATGAGGAGGAACCCGATGTAGAGGAGGAGGCCGGCCACGAGGATGAGGCCGTCCCGGCGGTCGAGGAGGTGGTCGAGGGAGAGGGCGAACACGAGCCCGGACACGGCGATCATGAGCGGTACGTCGATGCGGAGGAGTTGCTGGGAGACACGGAGCGGGACGACGAGGGCGGAGAGGCCGAGGATGAAGAGGACGTTGAACGTGTTGCTTCCGACGACGTTGCCGAGGGCGATGTCGGCCTGGCCCGCGAAGGCAGCCTTGAGGCTCACGGCGAGCTCAGGAGCGCTCGTGCCGAAGGCCACGACCGTGAGGCCGATGATGAGCGGCGGGATGCCGAAGGCGGCGGCGAGGCGGGAGGAGCCGCGGATGAGCGCCTCCGCTCCGACGATGAGGCAGGCGAGTCCGGCCACGAAGGCGACGACGGGCGACATGCCGCCGACGATATCCGATCGCGACGCGCCGTGCGAGTCGCCCGCGTGACCCCGCGGGTCGTCCGGGTATACTCCGGCTTCAATGACGACGCGGAGAACGAAGGGGCGGACGGCTGCCGGGACCCTGATCGCCGTCCTCGTGACCGCGGTGGCCGCCGTGACCGCCGCTGGCCAGCGTGCGTCCGAGCTCATCGGCTACGGCGCCGCGGCCGGGGGACGCGGGGGTGTGGATCTGGCCATCGCTGGCGAGGCATCGTCCCTCGCGATCAACCCCGCGGGTCTCATGGGACTCCGGACGGCCCGGTTCGACGTCCTCCTGAGGGGCTTCCTGCCTCGCGTGGAGGTCCGGAATGCCCTGAATCCGGACGGCGAGACCTCGGACGAGGCTGCTCTCGCGCCCTCGGTCGCCTTCGCCTTCGATCCGGCGCCGGAAGCCGGCGGCCCCGGCGACTTCCGCCTCGGGATCGGCCTCTTCCACCACGCGGGCAACAGCGTGGACATGGATCTCGTGACGGCGGACTTCCCCGGAGGGACGCCTTTCCGGAGCGACTACCACTACTCGGGGGCGGGCGTCGGCGCCGCGGCGCGCGTGACCGACTGGGCCAGCGTCGGCGTGTCGTTGCACGCGACGACGGCGGGTCTTGCCTTCCGCGAGGCCTTCGAGGTCGACACGGGCATCTTCAACGGCGCAAGCCCTCTCGGAACGTCCTGGGGGGAACTGCTCAAGTCCGTCCTCGGCATCGAGAAGGTCCGCCTCGACGTGGACTTCGACGCGGCGGCGACTCCCGGGTTCTTCTTCGTCCTCGGAGCGATGTTCGACGTGACGGAGAACCTCCGCATCGGCGTCGCCTGGCGATCGCCGGGGTGGCTCCCGGACTTCGAGGGCGACGTGACCGTGGACGTGAGCCGGATCTTCCCCGAGCCCGATCCCATCGTCTTTCCCGACGGCTTCATCACCCGGTATGACGGCCGCATCCGGGGATTCGACTTCCCCCAGTCTGCCGGCGCAGGGCTCGCGTGGCAGGCCACGGAGCGACTGCTTCTCGGGCTCGACCTCCGCTGGGTCCAGTGGTCGGCCACCCACGATGCCCTCCGGGTCTCGCTCCGGGACGGCGATAACGCGGGGTTCAACGCCTTCGTGGGATCGAGCGGTCTCGACATCGAGACGCCGCTCCGGTGGCGGGACCAGGTCTCCGCGGGGCTCGGCGCGGAGTACAGCCTCCTCGACAGCCTGGTGCTTCGGGCCGGGGTCACCGTCTCGAACGACGCCACCCGGGAGTCGACGCTGCAGCCTCTCGCGGCGGCCCTCGCCACGGTGCACGTGGCGCTGGGCGCGGGCTGGCGCGGGCCGGGCTTCCGGGTCGACATCGCGTGGATCCACTCCTTCGACCGCTCGGAGCGGATCGGCGCGAGCGACGTCTCCTCCGATCTCGACGGCGCGCGCGTGGGCGCGGCCACGGATTCGTTCTTCCTGCAGGTCTCGATCGACTTCTGAGGTGTCCGATGGCGAGATGGCGGTGCGGCGCGATGCTCGGCGCTCTCGGGGCGCTCCTCCTCCTCTCCGGATGCACCAACAACACGAGCGACCCTCCAGGTCCGCCCGTCGATATCGGCGGACCGCCTCCCGGAGTCCCGTGGAATCTCACGATCGTCTATACGAACGACATCCACGGGCAGATTCTGCCCTTCGGAAGCCCCTCCCGGGGGGGACTGGCGCGTCACGCGACCCTTTCCCGGCTCATCGCGGAGCAGGCGGCGTCGCGGGGCGCCGGGCTCCTCATGACCAACGCCGGGGACAACTTCGAAGGCACCCTGTTCCATGAAGTGGACGGCGGCGCCTTCCTCTTCCGGCTCCTCGACGCGCTGGGCGTCGACATCTGCCAGATCGGCAACCACGATCACCAGTTCGGCGTCCAGCGGCTCCACGACGTCATCGTTTCGGCCTTCCCGGCCCTCGACCAGAGGATCCGCTTCCTCTTCGGCAACGTGAACCCCGCAACCCTCGACACGACGGGGCTCCTGCCGCAGCAGCCGGTGACTCCCGAAGTCGTCGCGGCCTTCGAGAACGGCTTCATCGACGTCCTGTCGGGGCATCTGAGCGCGACGCTCATGGATCCCCCCGCGGCCAACGGCTTCCTGTTCAACCAGAGCCTCGTCTTCCAGCGCGGCGACGTGCGGATCGGCGTGTTCGGCGCGGACACGGACGAGATCCTCTACACCGGCGTTCCCGGGACGGGCGGGCTCTTCCTCGATCCGTCGCAGACGAGCGAGTTCCTGACGTTCTACAGCGCCCTCTCGGCGCCCTACGCCTCGGAGATGATCGCCTACCTCGAAGATCCCGACGGCAACCCCGGCACCGACGACGGCTCCGATCTCATCCTCTGCGTGTCCCACCTCGGGATCGAGGCCGACATCGATCTCGCGGAGACGGCCGTGGCGCCCTCGGGGCGTCGGATCGACGTCATCGTGGGCGGCCATTCCCACACGCGCCTCAACACGGCCCTGCCGGTCCTCCACGCCGGTGGAGCCGTCACGCGCATCGTGCAGGCCGGAGCGCGGGGCGAGTTCGTGGGCCGCCTCGATCTCTTCGTGGATCCGGCGGGCGGCGGAGTCTCTCTCGCCAACTGCCAGCTCCTCACCGTGGACGGCGCCGTGCCGGAGGATCCCCTCGTCCGGAATCTCATCACGGCGGAGGCGGACCGCGCGGGGGGCGTCAATGCCCTCTTCGGCGATCCCTTCACGACCGTCATCGGCCAGTGCAGCGCCCGTCTGCCGGGGGAGCTCGAGGCGCCTGCGGCTCTCGGCCACCTCGCCGCCGACGCCATGCTCGAAGCGACCACCGTCCTCGGGGCCGACGCCGCCCTCGCCGGCAGCTTCGTCTTCCGGAGCGATCTGCCGGCGGGGCCCGTGACCCTCGCCGCCGCGGCGGAAGTCTTCCCGCTCCACACGCTCGACCGGGCGGGGACGAATCCCGACACCTGCCACCTCGTGGACTTCCCGGGCGGACTCGTCGACGCTCCCAACCTCGCTGCGCTCCTCAATCCGAACCAGACGCCCGCGGTCTTCCTGGGCATCACCCGCTTCGAGTACTTCCTCGAGGTCGTGTTCTCGCTCGAGGGCTTCATCGACGTCCTCTCGGGGGGCTTCGGGATCTCGCTCGGAGGCGTCGAGACCTTCATCCGGGGCCTGCAGTGGTCCGGGGTGACGTTCACGGTCGACGCGGAGGGGCCGCTCTTCCAGCGGATCGACCCGGCGACGATCCGGGTGGGCGGCGTCCCTCTCCAGGGCAACGAGGGCATGGACGTGCGCCTCGCCCTCAACGCGATCATCGCCGAGATCGCGCTGCCCTTCTTCCAGCTCGCGCTCGTCGTGGAGAATCCCCCGGCCTCGGGCCTCTTCGAACCCCTGCTTGCCTACGACCCGCTGGTGGCGGAGACGGGAATCGCTCTCCGGGACGCTCTGGCGGCCCATATCGCGGATCTCGGCGTTCTCGAGGGCGACGTCCTGCGCACGGGGGGCGGCCGCGTGCGCACGGCGGGACCAGATCTCTACTTCGACCCGGTGGATGCCGTCGTGTCGCCGGACCCCGCGCCGTCCGGAGGCGCGATCCTCCTCGCGTTCCCGCTGCGCAACGGCGGCGACACGGCCGTGCTGTCGGCGGACGTGACGGTCCTTTTCGATCCGACGCCGGATCGCCTCACCGACAACCGGGACGGCTACACGGACGGGATCACCGGCATCGCGGAGAACGTGCTGGCCACGGTTCCCGTCGGCGCCGTGCCGGGCTTCGCGGCCGGAACGCCGGGCACTGCGCCCGTGGCGGCCGTGCTCGCCCTGCCCCAGGGTCTGCCGGCCGGGGACTACCATCT
>CAYQRN010000007.1:0-40224 GCA_964419995.1 uncultured Planctomycetia bacterium | reverse complement strand
GCCCGTCGTGGCGCCGGGCGAGGCCTACACGATCGTCGTCGGGCTTGCCGGGCGGGCGGCGCGCGGCGGCCGCATCACCATCGAGGCAGACCGCGACGAGAGGAGTGTCGAGATCGCCGCCGGTCCCGTGCTGCAGGAATCGCGCTTTCCGAGGAGGGCCGCCGCGGCCGGCCCGATCCGGCACGAGCTCCGTCTGCGTGGAGATTCCGGGATGCTGCGCGGGGGAGACCGTGTCGCGGCGGCGGCCACGGTCATCGTCACCGGACCGCCGGAGGTCCTGGTCGTCGCGACGGAAACCTCCCGCCGCGATGCCGTGGCGGCGTGTCTTCGCCGCGACGGAAGGCTCCTCGTGCGGACAGGTTCGCCGGCGGCATTCCGGGACCCTCCAGGGCCGTCCACCGGGCTCGTCGTGCTCGCGAACGTCCCCGTGCGGGCGCCCGGGCTCTCCACGGAGGGGCTCGCCGCCGTGCGCAGCTTCGTGGAGGGGGGCGGGGGGCTTTTCCTTCTCGGAGGTCCGGACGCCTTCGCACCCGGAGGCTACGACGGGACCGTGCTCGCCGAGATCTCGCCGCTCGATCCGCGCCCCGACGACGGCCGCGACGTGGATCTCGCTCTCGACGTCTCCGGCAGCATGGAACCGCACCTGCCGGCGATGGTGGCGGGGGCGCGGTCCGTGCTCCGGCATCTCGGAGCGCGCGATCGCCTCCGTCTCCTGCCGTTCAACACGCAAATCGTCGGGCCGTCGCCGCCGCCGGTCCATGATCCTCCCCGGGATGCGGGCGCCCTCGAGGAGCGTCTCTCCGCCCTCAGCGCCTTCGGCGGCACGCGCCTCATCGCCCCCATCGAGGCGGCGTTGTCGAGGCCGCGCGAGGGCGGCGAACCCGCCCGGACCCGGTCTCTCATCCTGCTCACGGACGGACGGGATCCCTCGCTTCTCGAGGGCGTCGGGGACATCGCTCTCCTGCGGGGACGTCTCCGCGCGGCCGCCGTCGAGCTCCACGTCGTCGTCCTCGCGGGGAGGGACGCGGGGCCGCCGCCGTCCATGGCCGCTCTCCGGAGCCTCGCCGGCGACGGCGCGGAAAGCTCCGTCGCCCTCGCCGCCGAGGGCGAGATCCCGGAAGTCCTGGTCCGACTGGCCCACAGGCCCCTCATCCGGATCGAGCCGCTGCGGCTCGCCGGGGACGGCATCCGCGCGTGGGCCGGCCCCGTGGAGATCGGGGGCCTCGTCCGGACCCGATCGCGGGACGGCGCGACCGTCTCCCTGCGGACGGAGGATGGAGATCCCGTCCTGGCGGAGTGGCGCGTCGGGCCGGCCGTGGTCGCCGCCGTGGCGACGGATCCGTCCGGCCCCTGGGCCGAGCCGCTCCGCGTCCACCCGACGTTCCTTCAGGACCTCGCCCTCCGGATCGCGCGGCCCGCCCTCGGGCGGGATCTCAGGGTCATCGCCGGGGACCGCGAGCTCAGGGTCGAGGCGCCGGCGGGAGACCGTCGCTTCAGCGGACTCCGCCTCAGCGCAGTCGCCCGTGGAGTGACGATCCCCCTCGTCGAGGATGCTCCCGGTGTCTACCGCGGCGTCGTGGCGGAACCTCCGGCCTCCGGCGACGCTGTCCTCGTGAGGGACCTGGAGACCCCCCTCGGCTGGTTCCCCGTCCTGCCGGTCGAGGTCGGATCGGCCCCGCTCCTGCCTCCTCCCGCGGCAACGCACCCCGAGCCGGGAGGTGGCCGCGTCTCTCTCGGGCCGTCTGCGGCCCTCCTGCTTCTCCTCTCCGTCGTTTCGGCCCTGGCGGCCACCCTGTTCGAGGGGCGCGGGCGACGCCGGCCGCCGCGGCCGTAGAGGCGGGGCATCTCCCGGGGGGGCGCACGGGGCGGGGATGGGGTTTGGGCCGAGGCTCAAGCCGGCGCGGGGGGGGATGACGATAAGCCCTTGCAGATGCGGATGTTCATGCCGCACCGGATGGACAAGGGAATGCAAGCCATGAAGAACGGAATCCACACCGCAACGTGGCTCGTTGCGGCGCTGTGCGCGGTCCTCGGCGGGTGCGTCTCCACGACGACCTCGGCCGGAGAGCCCGAACCGATCGCGTCGAACGACACGACGAGCGACAAGACCCCGGCGGAGGTGGGCATCCGGCGGCGGATCTCCCGCCTGCCCTACCAGCGGGGGCCGGCCCTCCTTGCGGAACTCGAGGCCCTCGTCGCCTATCGGGAGTTCGCGCTTCCGATCATCGAGGAGCAGCTCGAGACCGTGGACACCGGCACGAAGGCGAACCTGCTCTACGTCGTCGGGTTCTGCCGGAGCCCCGAGTCGCACCGGATCCTCAGCAGGTACGTCGGATCGCCGGAATCGGCCGTTCGCTTCGAGGCCGCCGCGGGCCTCGTGCAGCACGCCGACTGGTCGGCCGTCCCGCTCCTCCTTGATTTCATGCGCGCTGATGACAAGAAGCTCCGGTACAAGTCCTTCCAGGTCCTCCGCGAGACGACCCAGCAGGATTTCGGCTACCGGTTCGACGCGCCCGACTCGGTCCGTGCGGCGTCCATGAAGGGCTGGGACGCATGGTGGGCCACGCGGCGCGGGAAGCTCATCTACAACGACGACAAGGGACAGTAGCGGGATCGAACGACAGCCTCGGGGCCAGGCCGCGCCGAGCCCGGAGACCGGCCCCGCCGCACAGCGCTGCCATGCTCCTCCTCAAGATCCTCCTCGCGATCGAGCTCGTGAGCCTCGCCGTCGTGGCCGTGTTCTACGCCTCGGCCATGCGGCAGCGCGACGACGAGAGCTGAGGGACCGCGGGGACCGGACCGATCGCGCTTGCATCTCAAGTCTCTCTTGGGGAAACTCTTACGCGCGTCGAGCAGCGCGGACGGCGCCACCGCGACAGAAACTCGCGAAAGACCTTCGCCGTCCGTTTACATATGGGAGCGGCTCGACCATGGATCGGGGACGGTCCGCCCGTGGGACCGTTGCGCGCGTACCGCCAAGGATGAAGTGCCGATGGACATCACCGAAACCGGAGCGGAGGGGATCGGAGTCGAGGGCGCCGGCCCGGGCTCCATCACGCGGATCTACTTCTGCGATCGATGCAACGCCAGCATCCCGATCAAGGACATCAACACGAACCGCATCACGATCGACGAAGGCCGGATCTACTGCCAGGCCTGCTCCCCGCGTCCCGTCAGGGCTGCCGGCGGCGCGCCCGTCCGCTGGGTCGGACCGCTGGGACTCGTCGTCGCCGTTCTCGCCATGGCCGGCGTGTTTGCCGTAGCCGGAGGTCTGATCGGCGAACGCGGCGACCGCGAGCTCCGCGGCGAAGTGCGGATCCTCGAGGGCAACCTCTCGAGGACGTCCGCATCGCTCGCCACGGCTGCGGCGGGTATCGCTGAGAAGTTCGGCGAGCTGGGCCAGAAGAGCGAGGGCCTCGCGCGGGATCTCGCCAACATCGCGGCCGAGCTCAGAGGGCTCCGCGAAGAGATCGCGGCCATGGAGGAGAGATCGAAGAAACGCTCGGAGGAGGCTCCGGCCCGGGTTCGGGCGGAGCTCGTCGAGAGCTTCGGCCGGCGCATGGACGAGATCGAGCGCCGCTTCGGTGCGCTCTCCGAACGGAATGCGGGACTCGACGTGCAGATCGGCGGACTGCGGGAGCGCCTCGCCGATCTCGAAGCACGCCCCGCGGGCGTGGAGGCCGGGCCCGGCCGGGCTCCGGCGGAGACCTCGCCGGCGGCGCCCCCCCGCGAGCTCACCCCCGAGGAGCGGGAGATCCAGAAGTGGATCGCCCAGCTCAAGGATCCCGACGTGGGCCGCCGCTACAACGCCATCATCGAGCTTTCCGCCTTCAAGGGCCAGGCCGTCTTCGACGCCCTCCTCACGGTGCTGAACGACCCGCAGGACTACGTCCGCGTCACCGTAGTCCACAACCTCCGCAAGGTGGGCGGTCCCCGTGCGATCCCCTGGCTCATCCAGTCCCTGCTCGACAACGACGAGTTCGTGAAGCAGGAGGCGCTCGCGGCCCTCAAGGACCTGACCGGTCAGGATCTCGGTACTGACTACAAGGCCACGGGCGCCAAGCGCGACGCCAAGGTGAAGGAATGGGAGGCGTGGTGGGAGGCCAACAAGGCCCGCTACCTCAAGTAGGCGCGCCCGCCGCCGCCCTCCGCCGCGACATCCGCTGACCGGGCCGTCAGAGCGTCCAGCCGTCGCGGTACTCGCGGCGGAGGAACCGCTCCGCGGCGCGGCTGCCCGGGTCGAGGCTCGCGGCCTTCCACGAGAGCCGGCTCCGCGAACGAAACGCGACGGCTCCGAGGAGCACCGTCTCCGTGAGAGGCCCTGACCGCTCGAAGGGGCAGGTCGTCGTACCCTCGCCCCGGCAGGCCGCCAGCCACTCCGCGTGGTGGCCGATGGAGCGCGGAATCGAGGGCTCGGGCGGGCCGTAGCCCTCGAACTTCTCCTCGGGGAAGAGCCGGAAGCGGTTGTAGTCGGCGAGGAGGAGCCCCGACTTCCCGACGAAGAGCGTGCCGTCCCCCCACTTCGGAAGGGCGGCCGCGTCGAAGTGGGGCGGTCGGGCGCCGCCATGGCGCCACGTGAGCGTCACGGCGGATCGCTTCCCCGAGGCCGGGAAACGGTAGCGCACCGCCAGCGTGGGTGGCGCCGTTTCCGTGTCGGGCGGCGGCCCCTCGGCCTCCACCGACTCGGGTGCTCCGAGGTCGAGGGCCCAGACGGGAAGGTCCATGTGATGGCAGGCCATGTCTCCGAGGGTGCCGTTCCCGAAATCCCAGAAGCCCCGCCAGCCGCCAGGGGCATAGGCCGTGCTCCAGGCCCGCTTCGGCGCCGGGCCGAGCCAGAGATCCCAGTGCAGCGTCTTCGGTGGCGGCGCCACCTCCTTCGGTCGGCCCTTGCCGCTCCAGACGCGATCCACCCACACGTGGACTTCCTCCACGGCGCCGATGGCGCCGGAGCGGATGATCTCGACCACCCGGCGGTAGTTCTCGCCGGCGTGGATCTGGGTTCCCATCTGGGTGATTCGGCCGGTCTCGCGGGCGAGGTTCGCGAGGGCCCGGGCTTCCGCCACGGTGTGAGCGAGCGGCTTCTCGCAGTACACGTGCCGGCCCGTGCGCAGCGCCATGGCGGCCGCCGGCGCGTGGACATGATCGGGCGTGCTCACGACCACGGCGTCGAGCTTCGCTGACTCCAGCATCCGGCGGAAATCGAAGAAGGTCGCGGCGCCGGGATGGGCCTTCAGCGCCGCCGCGAGGCAGGTCTCGTCGACGTCGCAGAGGGCCACGATGTTCTCGCCCTCGACGGCATCGAGGTTGGCCTTGCCGCGGTTCGCCACGCCGATGATGCCGAGATCGAGGCGCGAGCAGGCGCCGCGGATCCGGCCGTAGGAGCGGGCGGCGACGCCGAGGATGGAGAAAGCCCCCGCCGAGGCGGCGAGGAAACGCCGCCGAGTCATCGTGATGCGCCGGGCCATGGCTGCTCTCCGTCTCCGGTATCGCGGCGATTCTCCGCCGGATCCTGATCGCGGTCAATCCCGTGGAACGGAAGGGAGCTTGCCCGCACCCGTCACGTTCCTACGATGGCCCGGCGCGGGATCGGAGCGCGCGGACCGAAAGCGCCGGTGTTCCTTCCCCGGAGGGGCCGGCACCGGAGACCCCATGTCGGCACTCGCGCGTTCTTTCGGTTTCACGCGGGCCGCCTGCGGGCCCCGCACCGCGGCGACTCTCGGGCTCGCGGCCATGGCCTCGGACGTCGCTGCGACCACGGTGGCGCGACATGCGGGCGCGCCGGACGCCGTGGCACAGCTCGCGGGGTTTGCAGCCTGCTTCGTCGCCGTCCACGTCCTCGCGCTTCGCCACCAGGCGCTGCCCCCGTCCCGCGCTCCGCTTCCCGCCGTTTCGGCTGCGACGCTTCCCCTCACGCGGGGCGTATTCGGGCTCCTCTGGATCCTCGCGCTCTTCATGAGGGGCGGCGTGAGCGCCTCCATCGAGGGGGCGCCGCGGCTTCCCGAACCCGTTGCCGATATCGTCGCGGCGGCCTTCACGTTCCTCGCCATCGCCGTGGGGGCCGCGTTCCTCTGCCACCCCCGCAGGTGGACGGCCGATGCAGGGGTCGCCGCGTGGTGCGAGAGTGCCGTCCTCCTGTCCTCGGCGCTGCTCCTCCTCCGCCTTGCCTTCGCGGGTTCCATCGAGCTGATCCCCGAGGAGGCCTACTACTGGACCTACGCAGCGCACCTCGACATCGGCTATCTCGACCATCCCCCCATGGTCGCGTGGCTCATCGCGCTCGGAACAGCCGCGTTCGGCACCGGGGAGTTCGGGGTCCGGGCGGGCGCGATCCTCTGTTCCGGGGTCACGGTGGCTGCCGTCGCGACCCTGACCCGCCGGCGCCATGGCTCCGCCGCCGCCGTGGCGAGCGTGTTCCTCCAGAGCGTCATCCCGGCCTACTTCGGTTTCGGTTTCCTCATGACGCCGGATGCGCCGGTGATCGCCTGCTGGTCCGTGGCCCTCCTCTTCGCCCACCGGGCGCTGCTCGAAGGCTCGAGGAAGGCCTGGCTCGGGCTCGGCGCCGCCGTTGGCATCGGTCTCCTCTCGAAGTACACGATCGCTCTCCTCGCACCGGCGATCCTCCTCTTCTGCCTCCTCGACCGCGGAAGCCGCCGCTGGCTCCGGAGCCCCTGGCCCCTCGCGGCAGCGCTCCTGGCGGCGCTCCTCTTCCTGCCGGTGATCGTCTGGAACATCCGTCACGACTTCGCGTCCTTCGTCTTCCAGGGACCGCGACGCTTCGCCGGATCGGACGGTTTCGGGACGCCGGCCCTCGCCGTCTTCGTGCTGGTCCTCCTCACGCCGCTCGGCGTCGCGGGCGTGATCCGCGAGCTCCGCCGCGGGAGCGGAGGCGACGGCTGCGATCCGGAGGGGCGGCGCCAGCGCCTCTTCGTGCGAGTCATGATCCTCGTGCCGTTCGCCGTGTTCCTGCTCCACAGCCTCGACCACGGACCGAGGCTCGACTGGACGGCGCCGCTCTGGCTCGCTGCCCTTCCGGGCCTCGGCCGCCGGCTGGCGGATCGCGTGGCTTGCCTCGCGCGCGGGGGCCGGGCGTCGATCCTCGATGGCGCCTGGCGCCTGACGGGCGTCTTCGTTCTGGTGACGGCCGGCGTGACGGCTCTCGATCTCACGGGGCACATCCCCGGAACGGAGGAGCGGCCCTGGCTCAGGGCGGCTACGGGCTGGGAGAGCCTCGCCGACCGCGTTGCTGTCATCGAACGCGATCTGGGCTCGTCAGCGGGCGCACCGCCGGTGGTCGTGGGGCTCGACCGCTACATGATCTCGAGCGAGCTGGCGTTCTACCGCTCTCTGAAGGAAGGCGGGGGGGAGGGCGTCGCCGAGGCCGTCGACCGGACGGCCGGACGGCATCTCCTCGGGCGTGGAGCGCTCATGTGGAGGTACTGGGCGAAGCCGGGAGATCTGGCGGGGCGCGACGCCGTTCTCGTGTCGGACGGCCGGAGAGACATCGAGAACCCGTGTCTTCGGAGCCGCTTCGAGTCTCTCGGTCCCGTCGAGGTCTTCGAGACATCTCATCGGGGAAGGGCCGCTGGGCGATTCTACATCCGCGCCGGACGCGGATACCGGCCGCCGGAGCCGGCTCTCCGGTGACGAGCCCGCGTCGCGGCCCGGACCCGGCACGGCGGCGCGGCGTTCAGAGCGCGATGGTCCGGCTCTCGGCGGCGGAGCGGTCGGCCGCGAAGATGATCTCGTGCGTGCGCATGGCGGCGCGGAGGTTCGTGAGCGGCATCTCGCCGCCGGCATCGAGGGCGTCGAAGAAGGCCTGGAACTGGAGGGCGTAGGGGTGATCGGCCACGTCGCCCGACTCGAGCCTCTTCATCGCGAGGGTGCTCCAGCGTCCCCGGTCGAGCCCGTCGATGCGTCCGGACCAGAACTGGTCGTTCATGAGCGTGCCCTCGCTGCCCACGAGATGGACGCGGAAGGTGTAGGGCGAAAGAGCGTCGAGGACAGATGCCACCTTCCCGATGCGGCCATCCCGGTAGCGGAGGAGCGTCACGGAGGTCGTGGGGTATTCGTAGCCCCGGAAGTCAGGGTGTTCCGAGCGGGCCGAGAGGCTCGTGACCGAGGCGATATCGTCTCCCATGAAGAGAAGGAGGCCGTCCATTGCGTGGCAGCCCGCGGAGAGGAGGCTCGATCCGCCCGCGTCACGGCGGGTGTTCCACCGGTACTGCCCGTACCAGGGGCCGACGCCGTGGTAGTAGTCCACCTCCGCGTGGTGGACGCGGCCAAGGAGCCCCTGGTCGAGGAGGGATTTCGTCACGCGAAACTGGCTCGAGAAGCGGCACTCGAAGCACACGCACGCCCGCACGCCGGCGGCCTCCACGGCCGCCGCGACGGCGCGACAGTCCTCGAGCGTGAGGGCGACGGGCTTCTCGAGGATGATGTGCCGGCCCGCCCTGGCGGCCGCGATCGCCTCCCGCGCGTGGCGGTCGGGCGTGCTGCAGATCGACACGATGTCGATATCCGGATCGGCGAGCAGCGCTCCGATGTCGCGGTGGACCTTCATCGGGTGCCCGTGGCGTGTCGCGAGGTCGGCCGGATCGAGGGCGCGTCCCGAGACCACGGCGACGGCCCTGGCGTTCGTCGTGGAGTTGATGGCGTCGATGTGGGCCGTGGCGGCCCAGCCGTACCCGATGATGCCCACACGATGCTGGCTCACGATGGACTCCGAGGGCGCCTCGCGGACCCGACCCCGGTGCGTTGCGAGGACCAGTCCTCGATGTTCCGGCCGTCCGGCAGGATGGCCGGCGCCGAGACGCGTCGGGGCGGGGGAGCACCATGGTGACAGAGAGCGACCTTCCGCGGGAGTGGCTCGAAGCGGACGGGCTCGGGGGCTATGCCTCGGGGACCGCCGCCGGCATCCGCACGCGCCGCTACCACGGTCTGCTCATGACGGCGCGGAAGCCGCCGGTGGACCGCGTCCTCCTGGTCGCCGGATTCGACGCTTTCGTCCGGACCGCAGATCGGGAGATCCCCATATCGGCCCAGCGCTACGCGCCTGGCGTCGTGGCTCCGGACGGACTCCGATACCACACGGCCTTTCGCTCGGAGCCGTGGCCCACGCGGGAGTACGGCCTGCCGGACGGGACTGTCCTGGTCGAGGAGATCCTGATTCCACGCGGACATGCCGCGGTCGTCCTCCGGTTCTCGGCGCGGCGCGCCGGGCCGGCGCCCTGCCGCCTCCGCCTCCGCCCCTTCCTCGCCGGCCGCGTGAGCCATCATCTCCTCGGGGAGTCGCCCCGTGAGACACCGGCGGCAGCGCCCGCCGGGACACGCATCGTGTTTCCCATGCCCGGGGGAATCCCGCGAGTCGCGGCTCTGGCCTCGGGCGGCTTCCACCCCGAGCCGTACTGGTACCGCCGCTTCCTCCTCGTCGAGGAGCGGGCGCGGGGCTACGACCACGAGGAGGATCTCTTCGCGCCGGGGGAGTTCCGTTTCGACCTCGATCAGGGTCCGGCGGCTCTGATCTTCGCCGCGGAGACGGAGCTCGCGAAGGGGTTCTTCGATACGGGCGACGCCCTCGCTCTCGCGGAGACGCTGGCGGCGGGCGAGCGCCTCCGTCGTGCGCGCTTCCCTGGTCCCCTCGAGAGGGCGGCGGAGGCCTACGTCGTCCGCCGGGGCGCCGGACGATCCATCATCGCAGGGTATCCGTGGTTCGCGGACTGGGGGCGCGACACGTTCATCGCTCTCCGCGGACTCCTTTTCGCCGGCGGGCGCCTCGACGAGGCCGCGGACGTGCTCGTGGCGTGGGCGGCCGAGGTCTCCGATGGCATGGTCCCGAACCGCTTCGACGATGGCGCGGGCGCTCCCGCAGACAACGCCGCCGATGCGTCGCTCTGGTTCGTCATCGTCGCGCGCGAGCTCGTCGAGGCCGCGGCCGCCGCGGGCCACGCCCTTCCGGGCGACACGGCGCGACGTCTCAACGAGGCATCGCTCGCCATCCTGGGGGCCCACGCCCGGGGCGTGCGGCACGGCATCCGCTGCGACGGCGACGGGCTCCTCGCCGCCGGAGAGCCGGGAGTGCAGCTTACGTGGATGGACGCGAAGATCGGGGACCACGTCGTGACCCCGCGGATGGGCAAGCCCGTGGAGGTGCAGGCCCTCTGGCTCAACGCCCTGAAGGTCGGCGCACGACTCTCGGCGACCTTCGATGATCTGTTCCGCCGGGGGCTCGCGTCGTTCCGCGAGCGGTTCTGGAACGCGGATCGGGGATGCCTCTACGACGTCATCGACTGCGACCATCGACCGGGGGCCGTGGACGGATCGCTGCGCCCGAACCAGATCCTTGCGATCGGGGGACTGCCCATGCCGCTCCTCGATGGGGATCGGGCGCGGGCGGTCGTGGACGTCGTCGAGCGCCATCTCGTCACGCCGATGGGGCTCCGGTCCCTCGCCCCCGGGGAACCCGGCTACCGGGGCCGGTGCGAGGGCGACCTCGCCAGCCGGGACCACGCCTACCACATGGGAACCGTCTGGCCCTGGCTCATCGGCCCTTTCCTGGAGGCCTGGGTGCGCGTCCGTGGCGGGTCGGAGGCGATCCGGGAGGCGGCCCTGGCGCGGTTCCTCGCGCCGCTTCTCGATCTCGCGGGGCGATCCGGAGGGCACTTGCCGGAGATCTTCGACGGCGACGCGCCGCACAGTCCGAGGGGCGCGCCGTTCCAGGCCTGGTCCGTGGGCGAGGTCCTGCGAGCCTCGGTCTGGCTCCGCGCCGGTCAGCGCTCGAAGGCGCCCATGTCGGGGCCGCCTCCGGCGGGCCGCGGCGAGGACTGATAGTCCCGCTGCACGGCGAAGTCGAGGCCCTGGTTCCGGCCGGGCGAGCCCGGGGCCAGGGAGAAGTCGCCCAGGGCCTCGGCGACGAAGACCGGCGCGGCGTGCCAGGAGGCGGCGTCGAGGCCAAGAGCCTGCCACGCCGGCAGCGTGAAGGTGGCCCAGCCGGCCCCGCTTTCGTCACGCACGATGATGGGCCAGCCGTCGACGCTCGAGAAGAGATTGCCGTCCGCGGCGAGTCCGGGGAGGGAATCGGAGACGAAGGCGAGGGCTCCACGGCGACCGCCGCGCAGGACGTTGTTGCGGACGCGGTTCCCCGTGCTCCCGTTCAGGAGGGAGAGGGCATAGCGACCCATCCCTGCCGAGAAGGCCACCGTGTTCATCTCGATGAGGTTGTCCTTCGAGCCCCATGACGGGCCGTTTCCGTCATCCCAGAGGGCGATTCCCGTGGAGTTCAGCGTCGTCGCATCGACGATGACGTTGTTCCGGATCACGGATTCCCGGACCGAGGCCAGGTTGATCGCCGCGCCTCCGAGAGCGCCGTTGTCCACGAGCAGGTTGCGCTCGACGAGGCAGTGGCGGCTGATCCCGTCGGGGACGTAGCCGCCGATGGGGGAGAGGTAGGCGGGATCGGCGTTGATCTGGATGCCGCTGGCAGCGTTTCCGTGGCAGTGGTTGCCGGCGATGACGGCGCGGTCCCCCGAGTTCGAGTGGTAGATGCCGTGCTCCTCCACGGAGCCGTAGCACGTGTTGCCGAGGAGCCGGAGATCGTCGGCATAGTCCGTGAAGATGCCCCACTTAGGGTGGTTGCCGAGGACGCAGGCCGCGATCGTCACGTGGTGCGAGAGGGAGACGCGGACGCCGGCGCGGTTCGAGGCGAACGCCCGGAAGCCCCAGAGCGTGACGTGGGACGAGTCGCCGATGAAGATCGAGTTGCGGTTCGTGTTATTCGTCGTGCCGGCGCCGACGATCACGGCGTTGCCGCCCGGTGCGCGGAAGATCACGGGCTGCGACGCCGTCCCGGCCAGATTCTGGATCAGAACGGGCCCCGTGTAGCTTCCGTCGGCCACCTCGACGATGTCGCCGGGTCCGAGCTGGGTCGCGGCGTAGGCGACCTGCCGCCAGGCCGTGGCCGGCGTGAGGCCGTTGTTGCCGTCGGAGCCCGAGGGCGCGACGTACCTCGTCGCCGATCCGGGCGGAGGGGGCGGAACGAAGGGGGCTGCCGTTCCGGCGGGCAGGCCGGCGGTGCCGCCCGTGAGGAGGACATGGGGGGCGTTGCTGATGAACCCGATGCCTGAGGGGCCGTTACCGGCACAGATGAAGGCGGCGTGGAGCCCGAGGCCGGCGAGAGGTTGATAGTCGGGGAGGTGGAGGAGGGCGGTGGCGGCGCCAGCGCCGTCCGTGAGGCCGATGAACTGCTCCGCGAGGGCGGCCGCCGGCGTGCCGAGAAGGAAGTCGAGGTGCAGGAACGGACGATTGAGGGGTATGACCGGCCCTCCCGGTCCGAGGACCATCCCTGGCGTCGATCCGGCGAACGAGACATCGAGGATGTAGGGCGCGAGGGGGAGGGGGCTCCGGATACGGAAGGGCAGGGGCGCCCCGATGACCGCGGCGGGGCTCGTGTCGAGGGGCGGGAAGACGCCCTGACCCGATGCGATGGACGCGGATGCGAGGACGGCAAGGACGGCCAGTCGGCGTGTCATGGGCGACTCCCGGTGCTCCCGATCCATCGTACCCGATGCGGAGGCGCGACGGCGGGGCTTCGCATGTCCCTGGTGCCGCGGCCCTTGGTGTCCGGAGGTCAGGCGGATCAGCGGGGCGGATCGAGGCTCCGGACGTGGAGGTTCCGGAACTCGAGGGGGTTCCCGTGGTGCTGGAGCTCGATGGCGCCGCGTGCCGGGAGGGGCGCGCTGCGGTCCCAGTAGTTCTCCATGGCAACGTCATGGACGACGAGCTCGCCGTTCAGGAACACCGTGACCCGATCTCCGAGCATGAGGATCCGAAAACGGTTCCACTCGCCGGGAGGGCGATCGGCCCGTTTCGAGGGCGTGCTCGCATTCTTCTTGTTGTTGTAGAGGCCCCCCGATCCCTCGGGTCGGTCCCAGATCTGGACCTGCGGACACCCCCGCAGGTAGATGCCGCTGTCGCCACCTGCCCGGATGCGCCAGTCGACCAGGAGCTCGAAGTCGCCGAAATCCTCCGTCGTGCAGAGGCTCGTCCCCTTGCCGTCGTAGTGGAGGATGCCCCCGCGGACGCTCCAGTGCTCCCCCATGCCCCGGTCCGCCGCCTTCTGGCGCTTCGCCCGCTCGGCGGCATCGAGCTTCGCCAGCGCCGGGGGATCGCCGGACAGGCCGCGAAAGCCCGCGAGGTCGCGCCCGTTGAAGAGCAGGCGGAAGCCGGGGGGCGGGCCCGGCTCAGGAGCCGCCTGCGAGAGGTCGCGGATGCGGATCCTCCGGAACGCGACGGTGGTGCCGTGGCCGAGGAACCCGATGCGGCCGCGGTCGCGGAGCAGCCCGGGGTGCTTCCGGAGGATCGCGACATTGCGGACGTCGTTCAGATCCGTGTCCACGACGGTCTTCCCGTTCACGGCGACCCGGATCCGGCGGCCTCTGGCCTCGATCTCCTCGTCGTTCCACTCGCCGGCGGGGCGGAGGGCGCCGCGCCGGGCCGCGGCGATGCCGTAGACGGAACCGTGGTACTGCCAGGGCTTGAGCGCCGCGTGGGCGGGAGCGTCGTCGTCGAGGATCTGGACTTCCATGCCGAGATAGGCGGCGTCGCCATCGAGGGGTGCGCGGATGCCGACGCCGTTGTTGGCGCCGGCGGTGAGGCGGAACTGGAAGCGCAGGATGAAGTCCGAGTACTCGGCCGCCGTGAAGAGGTTGCCCCCCCCGTCGGAAGGGCAGACGAGAAGACCATCCTCCACGACGAATCCTCGTCCCACGACGCCTGCCGGGACGAAGCCCTGAAGCGAGCGGCCGTCGAAGAGGGCGGTGAAGCCGGACTCGATGTCCTGCGCACCGCCGCCGGAGCGGGTGAGCGGAAGCAGCAGTAGGGCGAGAACGACCGTGCGTGCCATGAGCGCCTCCGTGGATTCCGCGCCCGTGATGTCACATCGCGGCCCTGCCCGGAAACCCCCGCTCCGGGGACGATCCGCGACGGCCGCAGTCCGCGTCGTCCGGAGGGGCACTGGAAGGCGCGGCGTCCGGTGCGACACAATCGGCCCATGAAGTGTCGGGTCGCCTTCGACGGCCGCACGCGCCTTTTCATCGACGACCGGCCGTCGCCACCGCTCCTCTACAGCACGGGACATGTCTTTCCGGAGCAGGTGGCGCTGGCCGCCTCCCGCGGCGTCCGGCTCGTGGCCTTTCCCGCCACCTGCGACTTCCACCTCTACCGCGTGGCGGAACCCTGCTGGACGGGGCCGGATACCTTCGACGACTCGGATCTCGACCGCCGCATCCTGGCGATCCTCCGGAGCCATCCGGACGTGCTGCTTCTTCCGCGGATCTACCTCTGCTCGCCGCCCTGGTGGGACGTGGCCCACCCCGGCGAACTCGTCGTCTATGACGACGGAACGACGCAGAAGCCTCTTCTCCACGGAGCGGCCAAGGACCAGGTGCCAAGCTGGTGCTCTCCGGTCTGGCGCGAGGCCGCGGCCGCCAACCTCGCGCGGTTCGTCCGGCGCCTCGAGACGGGCCCCTTCGCCGAGCGCATCGCCGGCTACATGGTGAACTCGGAGAACACGGAGGAGTGGTTCCCCTGGGGCCTCATGGAGGGGTGGCTCTCGGACTACAACCCGGCCGCCCGCGCCCGATTCCGCTCCTGGCTCGCGGATCGCTACGGGAGCGACGCGGCGCTGCGGCGCGCCTGGGGGAGGGATCTGGCCATCGAGGAGGCGGAGATACCGCCGGGCTGTCGGCGCCGGCGGAGCGGGTTCTCGTTCCTCGATCCGGTGGCGGACCGCGACATCATCGATCACAACCTCTTCCGCGCCGATCTCGTGTCCGGCGTCATCGGCAAGCTGGCGCGTGTCGTCAAGGAGGCGTCGAACGGGCGGGCGCTCTGCGGGACCTTCTTCGGCTACCTCCTCGAGCTTGCCTACCACCCTGACGGTCTCCAGGACGGCGGGCACCTCGGACTGCGCCGGCTGCTGGCCGACCCCCACGTGGACTTCCTGGCGAGCCCATCGAGCTACGCCAGGCGATTCCTCGGGGACGGCCTCAGCCTCGCCATGGTGCCGTCCGCGTCTCTCGCCGCCCACGGACGGGCCTTCTTCCACGAGAACGACATCCGCACCCACGTGCTCTGGGACGATGCCGGCTTTGGCCGCACGGAGGATGCCTTCGAGACGGCTTCCATGCAGCTCCGGGAGTTCGGAGAGGCTCTGTCGCGGGGTCACGGGATGTGGTGGTACGACATGACCGGAGGCTGGTACGACGACCCCGCCCTCGACCCCGTCATGCGGGACATCGCCGCGGTCGCCTCGGAGGCCACCGGCCTTTCGCGGCGCGGCGTGGCGGAGATCGCCCTCGTCCTCGACGAGGAGTCCATGCTCCACGTCCGGGCCACGCCTCATCAGATGATCGAGCTCATGCCTCGCCAGGCGGCGGAGCTGTCGCGGGTGGGAGCGCCCTTCGACGTGGTCCTGCGGGCCGATCTCTCAAGGACGGGGCCCTATCGTCTCCTCCTCTTCCCGAACCTCTTCGTCATCGGCGAGACAGAGACGCGGGAGTTGCACGTGCTCCTCGACGCCTGGGGCGCCACGGCCCTCTTCCTCGTGGCCCCGGGCCTTGCCACCGATCCGGCGGCGGAGGGCGCCGCATCGGCCGTCACGGGCATGACCCTGCGTCTCATGGACGCGCCCGAGGCCCTGATCATCCGCACGGCCGCCCGTCTCGGCGGCGGCGCCTTCGGCTCCCACCGCTTCGTCCACCGCGTGCCTGTCGTCGTGGATCCGCGGGCGGAGGTGCTCGGCGTCATGGCCGGGTCGGGGGCCGCGGCGCTCGCCCGCCGCGACGCGGGACGATTCCGCACGCTCTTCTCCGCGGCCCCCGGTGTGCCGGGCGACGTCCTTCGCCACATCGCCGCGGACGCGGGCGTGAGCCTCTGGTCGGACCGCGATGACGGGATCTCGGCCTGCTCCCGCTTCGTGACGGTCCACGCCCGATCCACCGGCGTCCGGACCCTGCGCGTGCCGGGCGGCAGCGGCCTCGTCGATGTCGTCAGCGGTCGTGCCCTGCGGGCCGTCGCCGGCGCGATCCGTCTCCACATGACTCGCGGCGAGACCCTCATCCTCCGCCGCGACGACTGACTGCGCCGGACACCGGGATCCGGCTATCCGCGACGGCCCTGGCGCGGTATCCCTTCGAAGCAGGGGACGCCGAGGGCGAGGCCGTGGATGAAGGCCTGCCAGGGGATCCGGAGACACTCGGCGGCCTCGATGAGGACGGGGCCGAGACGTCCGGGAGCGAGGGCGGCGGCGCCGCAGGGCCATGGGATCGACGGATCGAGGTCGATGCAGGGGACGGCGGTTCCTGCGGGTTCGATCGGCGGGACGGACACCTCGACCAGGTGGAGGGCGAGGCCGCGCGGGCCCGGCGCGAAGACGGCAAGGGTTGCGGGGCCCGACTCGAGTCCGGCGTGTGCTGCGGCGGCGGAGCCGGCGATGGCCACAGCCCTGGCCGGGCCTCGTGCCGCCAGATGGAGAAGGCTCTGGGCAAGGACGACATCGACCCGGCCGCCGACGGCGGCGGGGACCATGCCCGCGGGGCGGCCGTCGGGGCCGAAGCCTGACGAGAGCGCCCGCGCTGCCCGCGCGAGGATGTCGCGCCGGCGCGGATCGCCGGAATCGCCGAAGGCGATCAGCGTGGCTTCGGCGTCCCGGAGGAGGGAGAGAGCTGCTTCATGGACGTGACGTTCGCCGGGCGGCTGCGTCTTGCCCTCGATGTCGCTGCGGAGCGCGGCGAGAGCGAAGAGCGCGTCGTCCGGGAGCGTCTCCATGTCGGGGAAGGGGGAGCGCAGGCCGCCGTTCCGCGGGCTCCGAAGCAGTGCTTCGGCATCGCCGGGGTCGCCGATGACGAGGATGTGCTGCTCGCCGAACCGATGGGCTGCGTCCCGGGCCGCGGCACGGCTCCGTGCGCGCCGGCAGAGGACGTCGAGGTGGCTTGTGAGGGATGCCGTCGTCGCGGGATCGAGGGGATCGCCCGTCACGACGCCGTGAGCGATGCCTTCCGCCGCGAGCCGCCGCGAGCCGGCCTCGACCGCGGGCGTCGGGGAGGGCGAGAGGCGGGGATCGGCGAAGAGGAGGATGCGGGACGCCTCCCCGGACTCGAGCTCGAGGTAGCGGACCGCATGGGCCAGGAGCGCCTCCGGCGTGCCGGGGCCGAGATTCACGAGGATGGCCTCCACCTCGAACTCGCGGAGCGTGTGGATGTGGATGCGGGCCCTCGACCGGGCCGCCGCGACCTGGTCGGGCTCGGCGAAGGGGGCGCCGCCGGCCGTGACGCGGAATCCGAGGTCCCGCATCCGCGCCGCGAGGCGATCCTCGGCGAGCAGGACGTTCTCGGTCTCGGGGGAACCCGGCCGATGGGGAGCCGCGGCGAGGGACAGGATTCCGATGTGGCCGGTCAACGCGGGGACTCCGACACGTCGGACGCGGGGATGGCGGCGAACTCCGCCGCATGGAGGCGGGCGTAGAGGCCTCCTTCCGCGAGGAGGCTCGCGTGCGTGCCCCGCCCGACGAGGATACCCCGGTCGAGCACGAGGATGAGGTCGGCGCGCTCGACGGTGGACAGCCGGTGCGCGATGACGAAGGACGTCCGATCCCGGAGAAGGCCGGAGAGAGCCTCCTGGATGAGACGCTCCGACCGGGAGTCGAGGGAGGATGTCGCCTCGTCGAGCACGAGGATCCGGGGATTCCGGAGGATCTCGCGGGCGATCGCGATGCGCTGCCGCTGGCCGCCCGAGAGCCGCACACCCCGCTCGCCGACCCGCGTGTCGAGTCCTTCGGGGAGTGCGTCGATGAATTCGGCGGCGTTGGCGGCCGCCGCTGCCCGCCGGATGTCGTCATCCGAAGCGCCGGCGGCGCCGAAGGCGATGTTCTCGCGGACAGTCCGGTCGAAGAGGAAGATCTCCTGAGGCACGACGCCCACCTGCCGCCGCCAGGCGCGGAGGTCGAGGCTCCTGAGGTCGTGGCCGTCGACGATGACGCGGCCGCTCGTCGGATCGAAGAACCGGGGGATGAGGCTCGCGAGGGTCGTCTTGCCCGCGCCCGAGGGGCCGACGAGGGCCACCATGGAGCCCGCCGGCGCCTCGAAGGTGATGTCGGCGAGCACGGGATGCCCTGCCTCGAAGGCGAAGGAGACGTGCTCGAAGGCGATGTCACCTCGGATGGCGGGGGCGAGGCCGCCGCTGGGTGGCGAGGCGACGTCGGGTGCCGCATCGAGGATATCCACGATGCGCTCGAGAGACGCGAGGGAGCGCTGGAAGGCGGGGTTGAACCGGGCCACCTGGGCCACGGCGCCGGCCATCTGCACGAGGTAGATGAAGAAGGCGAAGAGCCCGCCGACGGAGATCTCGTCGCGGCCGATGAGGAACGCGCCGCCGAGGATGATGAGCGTGGGCGCGACGCCCGTGATGAGGAACATGAGGTGGTTCGACCAGAGGGCGAAGAGATCGCGGCGGACGGCGGCGCGGATCATGGCGTGCAGCGCGCCGGCGAAGCGGCGGATCTCCTGAGGTTCGGCGGCCGCGGCGGCGATGAGTGCCTGGCCTGCGAGGGCCTGGTGCGTGGCGGTGGAGAGGTCCGCGAGGCGCTCCTGCGCCCGGCGGTTCCGCTCGCGCAGGGGCCGGGAGACGCCGAGCTGGACGAGGAGCACGACGGTGACGAGGAGACAGCCGCCGAGGGCGAGGCGCCACTCGAGGGCGAAGAGCATGACGAGGAAGGCGGCGGCCTGGAGCACGCTGACGGCGACCTCCGCGAAGGCGTCCGCCGTGACGCCTCCGAGGTTCGCGGTGTCGTCCGACTGGCGAGACATGAGCTGCCCCGTCTCCCGGATTCGGAACCAGGCCGGGGAGAGCGTCTGGAGGTGCCTGTGGAGAGCGAGGCGGACGCCGTGCCCGACCCGGTTGCGGTAGATCGTCGAGGACCACCCCACGACGACCCCGAAGACGACGCTCAGGAAGGTCATGAGGATGAGGACGAGCGCCCAAGTCCCGATGCGATCCCTGGAGCCGACATGGCTGGCGGCATCGATGATCCGCATGATGATGCGGGGCGAGATGACGGCGAGGGGCGTCGAGAGGATCAGGAAGACGAGCATGACGGCCGCGTAACGGCGGTGAGGACGCGTGAAGGGCCGGACGCGGCGGAGAAGCGTCAGAGCCCGGGCAAAGGAGTGCCGGGGCGGCGCAGTCGCGCCGGACGGTCCGGGAGCGTCGGCGTGGGGCCGTGGCGCGTCGAGCGTCACGCGATCTCGCGATCCGGCGGCATGGCCGCGGGAAGCCGCCGGCCGTCGGCGCGCGGCGGCCGGGCGCTCCACCCGAGGGTCAGAAGAGGACGTACTGGAAGTTGGGGGCCGAGCCGATGCGGTTGAACGTGAGGGTCCAGCCGATCAGGTCGAACGTGGGCGAGGGAGGGGGATTCCAGTACTCGTGGATGGCCGCGTTGACGGCGCCCGTGAAGGATCCCTGCGTCGAGAGGACCTGGGAGATGTTGATGGGCGCACCGGTTGCGGTCCCGCCGGGAGAGATCCCGACGATGTGGGGCCACTGCGCCGCTCCGAAGTTGAGGGCGTAGGTGAATTCGATGTCTCCGTTGCCGTAGAGGGTCGTCGAGAAGCTGTAGTTGCCTCCGTTTGGGAGGCCGCCCTTGGTCGTGCCCTGGACGGAGTTGAAGGAGACGATGACGCGGGGGAGGGGGGTCACTTGCTCGCTCAGCGTTATCGAACCGCCGAGGAGCGACGGGTCGAGATCCGCCCAGAACGCCGCGCAGCGGGGCATGGCGCTGAGGAAGGCCGATGTGGACGGGATGAAGTCGTCGGTGGAGTAGTTCCAGCAGAGGTAGCCGTTGGCGCTGACGATGACGTTGGTGCGGTTCGTGTTGTAGAACGGGAAGACGAAGGACAGGAAGTTGACCGTCTGCGCCGTGTCGTCGCCCCAGCCCGTAAGGGTGAGGTTCTGGGTGATGGGGTTGCTCCACGTGATGCGGCAGGCGGCGGTGAGCGACCAGCTTGCCGGAGAGGACGGATCGGCGATGATGCACTGGCCTGTGATATTCGAGCCCACGGGGAAGGCCGGCGTCGTGCCGGCGATGTTGAAGAGCCACGATCCGGAGCCGTCGGTCCAGAAGGCGTTGTTCGTGAACCCGTTTCCCCAGATGTAGACGGCGTTGGTCTGGTAGGTGGGGGAGATGTTCGTGGCGTTGAGATCGAGGGTGTCGCCAAAGAGGGATGTGAACCCTGGCGAATAGGGGCCGATGAGCCCGAGGAAGGGCACCATGGGGGACCCGACGACCTGGATCGGGACCGGGAGGTTGAGGGGGACCGTCGTGAGAATGGGCCAGGGGCTGCCGCTGGCGTTCGGACCCTGGTTGTTGTTGACGATGAACCTCGCGAGTGGCGTGTTGGGCTGCTGGGCGCCGGCTGCCGGCACGAGGGCCAGAACGGCGAGGGCCATGGACACGACGACGTAGGTTCGCACGGATGCCGATCCTCTCCGGCTCCGCCCTTCGGGGCGAAGCGACGATCTCTCTCGGGTTCGAGACGCGATGGTCCGGCGGACGGTTCCGGGCGGGCGCGGTGGACGGATGTCGTACCGCCGGGCCCGGTTCCGCACCTTGACTTTAGCGTCGGGCGTTTCGGCGTGCAAGAACTCGCCGGGTCGTCCGCCGTGTCCGGAACTTCGCGCCGAGTCGGGACTTTCGTACGATGCTGCCCCGCAATCCCGGAGTGCCGGAGCGATGAACGACCGAGAACTCGCCATGGTCCGGAAGGCCTACGAGGGCCAGGCCGCCCGACATCAGGCGGCGCGCCAGAGGCTTGGCCGCCCCCTCACCCTCACCGAGAAGATCCTCTTCGCCCACCTCGACGGGGATCCGGGGGAGATCGTGCGGGGGAAGACCCATGTCTCGCTCCGGCCCGATCGGGTCGCGATGCAGGACGCGACGGCCCAGATGGCCCTCCTCCAGTTCATGCTGGCGGGCATGGAACGGACCGCCGTTCCCACCACGGTCCACTGCGACCATCTCATCCTCGCGAAGACCGGGGCCGAGGCGGATCTGCGGGCCGCCCAAGACGAGAATCGGGAGGTCTACGCCTTCCTGCGGTCGTGCTCGATGAAGTACGGGATCGGGTTCTACGAACCCGGCGCGGGCATCATCCACCAGGTGATCCTCGAGCACCATGCCTTCCCGGGGGGCATGATGATCGGCACGGACTCGCACACGCCCAACGCCGGAGGGCTCGGGATGATCGCCATCGGCGTCGGCGGGAACGACGCCTGCGACGCCATGGTGGGCGAGCCCTGGGGCGTGCGCTGGCCGAAGCTCGTGGGGGTCCGCCTCACGGGGGCGCTCCGCGGCTGGGCTTCGCCGAAGGACGTCATCCTGAAGCTCGCTGGCATCCTCACGGTGAAGGGGGGCACCGGCAGGATCGTCGAGTACTTCGGCCCGGGCACCGCGTCCATCTCCTGCACGGGCAAGGCCACGATCACCAACATGGGCGCCGAACTCGGCGCCACGACGAGCCTCTTCCCCTTCGACGGCCGCATGGCGACGTATCTCCGGGCCACGGGACGGTCGGCCGTCGCGGAACTCGCGGAAGCCCATGGCGCCGGTCTCGTGGCGGATCCGGAGGTGGAGGCCGATCCGACTCGCTTCTTCGACGAGATCATCGAGATCGATCTGTCCGAGCTCGAGCCCCACGTCGTGGGCCCGCACACGCCCGACCTCGCGCGGCCGGTGTCCGTGCTGGCGGCCGATGTCCGGAAGAACGAATGGCCAGAGGCCCTGTCGGCCTGCCTCATCGGAAGCTGCACGAACTCCTCCTACGAGGACATCGGGCGGGCCGCGAACGTGGCGGAGGCGGCGGCCCGCGCCGGACTCCGGGCGCGTGTCCCGTTCCTCATCACGCCGGGCTCGGAGCAGATCCACCAGACCATCGCGCGGGACGGGCAGCTCGAGGCCCTGCGGAAGATCGGCGGACAGGTTCTGGCCAACGCCTGCGGCCCCTGCATCGGGCAGTGGAGCCGCCAGGACGTGAAGAAGGGCGTTCGCAACAGCATCCTCACGTCCTTCAACCGGAACTTCGCCCAGCGCAACGACGGGAATCCCGAGACTCACGCCTTCATCGGCAGCCCCGAGATCGTGACGGCCTTCGCCATCGCCGGAACCCTTGCCTTCAACCCCGTCACGGACACGCTGGCGACGCCGGACGGCCGGCTCGTGAGGCTCGAGGCGCCCTCGGCGCCGGAGCTGCCGGAACGCGGCTTCGCGCCGGCCGGATCCGGGTACGCGGAGCCGCCCGCCGACGGATCCGGCATCCGCGTCGATGTGGATCCCGCGAGCGAGCGTCTCCAGCTTCTCGAGCCCTTCGCGCCCTGGGACGGCCGGGACTTCCAGCGCATCCCGCTCCTCCTCAAGGCGCGGGGCAAGTGCACGACCGATCACATCTCGCCGGCAGGGCCCTGGCTCCGGTTCCGCGGCCACCTCGACCGCATCAGCGACAACATGCTCATCACGGCTGTCAACGCCTTCACCGGGAAACCGGGGACGACGCGGGATCTTCTCGCGGGGACGTCGGATCAGCCCGTCGCTGCGGTGGCGCGGGCCTACAAGGCGCAGGGCGCGGGCTGGATCGTCGTTGGCGATGAGAACTACGGCGAGGGGTCGAGTCGCGAGCACGCCGCCATGTCGCCCCGCCACCTCGGGGGTCGCGCCGTCCTCGCGAAGAGCTTCGCGCGCATCCACGAGACGAACCTGAAGAAGCAGGGCATGCTCGCTCTCACGTTCGCGAACCCCGCGGACTACGATCGCGTGCGCGAGATGGACCGCGTGAGCCTCCTCGGGCTCGCGGACCTGGCCCCGGGCCGACCCGTGACCGTGGTGCTTCACCACGACGACGGATCCGAGGAGCGGATCGCGGCGAACCACACGATGACTCCGGAGCAGATCGAGTTCTTCCGCGCCGGCAGTGCTCTCAACCTCCTGCGCTCGCGGCAGCGCCGGGGCTGAACGGAGGACGGCGCCTCAGGCCTGCGACGCGAACATCCCGGGGACGTACTCGACGATGCGCCCGGCCACGGCCGAAGCCGCCACCGTGAGGGGCGACGCGAGGTAGAGCCGGCCCGGTCCGCTCCGTCCCCGGTAGTTCCGGTTGATGGCCGAGACCGTGACCTGATTCGGCTCGTCCGAGACGCCGGGGCCGCAGCCGATGCAGGCGCCGCAGCCCGGCGGGATCAAGTGGACGCCGGCCTTCGCGAAGACGTCCGTGTCGCCGCGACTGCGGGCGGCCTCGGCCACGGCGGCCGAACCGAACTGGATGTAGAAGCGGACGCCGCCCGCCACGCGACGGCCTGCGGCGAGGGCCTCGCGGAGGACGCGGGCGTAGAAGCGGATGTCGTCGTCCTTGCCGGCGGTGCAGGATCCGCCGTAGGCGATGTCGATGGGGACGCGGCCGATCTCCGAGATCGGCGCGCCGTTGGTCGGATCGGAGGGGATGCCGTGGTCGGGATCGCCCGGAGTGGCCACCATGGGGCTGAGGGCGGAAAGATCGATCTCGTGGACGCCGCCCGCGTAGACAGCGCCGGGATCCGGGCGAACGGCACGGCGCGCGGCATCGGAGGGCGCGAGGCCGGGGCGGCGCTCCGCGATCCAGCGGAAGGCGTGGTCGTCCGCTTCGCAGATCCCGGTCCTCGCGGCGCACTCGGTGGCCATGTTCGTGAGCGTTGCGCGCTCATCCATGGAGAGGCGGCAAAGCCCCTCGCCGCCGAACTCGAGGACCCGGTCGAGGGTCTTCTGGTCCCGGGCGAAGGTCGCGAGGATGTGGAGGATGAGGTCTTTCGCCGTGACGTTCCCGGGGAGCCGCCCGCGGAGCTCGAAACGCATGGACTCCGGCACGCGGATGAACGTGAATCCGCTCCGGATGAGAGCCGCGTACTCCGTCGCGCCCACGCCGAAGGCCAGCGCATTGGCGGCGCCGCCCATGCACGTGTGGCTGTCGGTGGCCTGGATGAAATCGCCGGGCTCGATGATGGACTCGAGAGCGATCTGGTGGCAGATCCCGGGCGAGATCCCGTCGTCGGCCGACCAGTCGCGGACGCCGGTCTTCTGCTGGAAGTCCCGCTGCAGGCGCCGGAGCGTCGCGATCTCCGCAGCGTGAGCGGCCATCCTGGGCACGCCATCGGCGTAGATGAGGTGATCCTCGAAGACGGCGAACTTCCGCGGGTCGCGGATGGTGAAGTCCGGGCCGTACTCCTCCTCGAGGAACAGACCCACCTGGGCCGTCGTGAACTCGTGGGAGTAGCCGCCGTCCACGTCGACGACCGCTGCATCCCCGGGCTTCACGAAGGCGGAGCCGGCGCCGGGGCGCAGGTGGGCCGCGATGATCTTCTCGGCCATCGTCATGGGGCGCGGACCCGTCGTGTGCGGGGGGATGGCGATGCGCCCGGTCTCGAGGGCTCGGGTGAAGGGGAAGAGCCCGCCCTCCTCGATGATGAGCGTCGTGATGGCGTCGGTACCCCGCGTGAACTCCGGGAGAGGCACATCCTCGCCCGCCTCGAGGCGCAGGAGCAGGGCGTGATCGCACATGAGAACGCCCTGGTTGATGTTGTTTCGCGCGTGAATCGGCGCGAACGACTCCGCCACGGCCAGCTCGATGCCGCTCCACTTCTCCGCCTGGGTGGCCGTCTCCCGGGAGGAGCCCACGCCCTTGCGCCGGCCGGAGACGATGACCTGGAAGCCGCCGTCCCGGAGCGCATTCTCGGGGAAGAGACGCTCGGATCCGACCGTGAGCCCGGCGTACGCGTGCCGCGCGATGTCCTCCGGGCGGTGGAAGAAACAGGCCCACGCCGGAGTCATGGCGTCGGTGTTCACGTCATCGAGGAGGTCCTCGACGCGGAGATCCTTCATCCTGAGCGTCAGGCCGCCCGAGAGCTGGCGGCGGATGAGGTCCGGGTCCTTCGTGAGGTAGAGAACGCGCTTCGCAGGATCGAGTTTCATTCGTGATGCCGCCCCTTCGGGTTATCGTAACACGGGATTCCTCCCCGGGCTCCGCGGACCCACGGGTTCCAAGTGCCGGCGCCCGAACCCCTTGCGGGACGGCGGCGCGCTTTCCTCGAACTATTGAGACTGAGTCTCAGTGTCTTGTATGATCATGGAGAGGACCGACCGTGAGACATCCCGTCCGACTCCCCTCCGCTCCGATCCCCATGACGGCCTGCGCCTGCCTCGGAAAGACATTCGAAGAGATCGCCGCCGGGCTCGCGGATCCGTCCGCGCCGGCGACGGAAACGCTCGAGACCTGCGGCGCCGGCGTCACATGCACGGCGTGCCGGCAGGATCTCATCCTCTACCTCGCCACTCGCGGACTTGCGACGGCGCAACCCCGTCCGTAATCTCGTTCGGGGACCCCGTAGCGACGCAACCGGCGCGATCGCGCCCAGTCCGTCGGTCCCCGGAACCGAGGAGGCAGAGCGTGAAGGGCGATCCCCAGGTCATCGAGGCGTTGAACAGCGTTCTCTCGGCGGAACTGACGGCCATCAATCAGTACTTCATCCACGCAAAGATGTGCCGAAACTGGGGTTACGAGGCTCTCGCCAAGCACGCCCAAGCCGAGTCCATCGAAGAGATGAAACACGCCGACAGTGTGATCGAGCGGATCCTCTATCTCGAAGGCACGCCGAACATGCAGCGGTACATGAAGATCAACGTGGGCGAGACGGCGAAGGAGCAACTCGGTTTCGACCTCGCCCTCGAGCAGGATGCCGTGAAGCGGCTCAACGACGGGGTCGCGTTGGCGGTCGCGAAGGGCGACAACGGAACGCGCCACCTCTTCGAGGCGATCCTCGGGGACGAGGAGGAATCGGTGGACTGGCACGAGTCGCAGCTCCACCTCATCTCGGAGGTGGGGTATGAGCGTTACCTCAGCATGCAGATGAAGGGATGAACCCCGCCGGGACCATGGAGCTTCGCGTCGTCAGCTACAACCTCCGCAAGGGCAAGGGCGCCCGCGGCAATGCGCCGCATCACCGCGCCGTGGTGGGCGAGATCGGACGACGTCTCGCGGAGCGGCGCCCCGACATCCTCCTCTGCCAGGAGGTCTTCCACGGGCATCGGGGCCGCCGCGTGTCGCAGAGTTCCGTCCTCGCCGAACGCCTCGGCACCGATCACCGTTACGAGGCCAATGCCACCTACGCCCGAGGGCACCACGGCAACGCCACCCTCTGCCGCCACCGGATCGCGGAACACCGCGTCTACGACATCTCGACGAATCCCGTTGAAAAGCGGGGCGCTCTCTACACGCGCATCGACGCCGGCCGGCGCCCGGTCCACGTCCTGAATGTCCACCTCGGCCTCAACCGCTGGCAGCGCCGCCGGCAGATCGTGAAGATCGCGCGCATCCTCGAATCCCACGCACGCCCCGGCGATCCCGTCCTCCTCGGCGGCGACTTCAACGACTGGACGGGATTCCTCGATCCGTTCGTGATCGGAACGCTCGGCCTCACGAACGTCATGCACCTCCTCTCGGCGCGGGAACGGCGCACCTGGCACTCCCGCCGCCCCCTCTTCTCCCTCGACCGGCTCTACGTGCGGAACATCGAGCCCCGCGAGGTCCGCGTCCTCGCCGGCGCCCCCTGGGACCGCCTCTCCGACCACCTGCCCATCGAGGTCGTCCTCGCCTAGGCCGGCCCGGGCCGCCGGCGCCCGCGCTTCCCCAGCCATCGCGCGTCCCGGATTCCCTGTGGGATCAGGGCAAGTCGCCCGCCTGAGTGGTGGTCGTCCGAGGTCGGGCGGCAGGTCCTTCCATCGGGAGCCATTCCATGCGTGCCATCGCCGTGCCCCTCCTCGTCACCATCGGTCTCGTTCCCGGAATCGCTCCGGCCCAGCAGGCGAACTCGAACAACGCGCGACTGATCGTGGGCGTCGCCGATCCCCCTGGCGTGGGGCCGCACACCGTGACGACCTGTCCGGGGTACGCGGGGCCGAGCACCGTGATCCACATCGGGTCTCAGTCGCCGACCGCGGCGGACGCCCCGATCATCCTCGCCGTGAGCTCGATGACCCAGCCGGGAGCCCTGATCCTCCCGAGCGGCACTCAGTTCCTCGATGTCGCGCTACCGGGTCTCGAAGTCTGGTCCGCCCTCCTGCCAGGCATCCTGAACTCCTTCTTCCGACTCACCGGGCAGGTCTTCCAGATCGGCTACATCCCGAACCCGGCGACGCCGGTCGCGGCCATCCAGGGCCTTGTCTACGACCCGGCATCCGCCCCTCCGGCGGACGGAGGGTTCATGACCGCCGCGTTCGAGATCCTGCCGGCGACCATGACGCCGCTGGCGCTCGGCGATGACGCGACGATCGAGGTGCCGCTCGGCTGGACCTTCCACTTCTTCGGCGCCGGCTACACGAGCGTGTGGGTGTGCTCGAACGGGCGACTCACCTTCGGCGCCGGCAGCATCGACTGGGCGGAATCGACGGGTCTGCTCCGTTCCGGGCCGCCGAGCGTCAACCTCTTCTGGGATGATCTGGACCCCGGGGCGGCGGGCCAGGTCCTTGTCTGCAACGACACGGCCTCGCGGCGCTTCCGGTGTCAGTTCGCCGGAGTGCCGGAGTACCTCGCCGCCGGCGGGAACAACGCCTCCGCGATCCTCGCGCAGGGAGGCAACGTGATGCTCGTCTGGGGGGCATGCTCCCTCTTGGACTGCATCGCCGGCATCCACCCCGGAAACGGCGTGGACATGGTCTCGACCTCGCTGAACCTCGGCGCCTGCGCTCTTCTCCCGTGTCTTGCTCCGGTGAACCGCGGTCTCTGGGAGGTCTTCGGCGGCGCCGTGTCCCCGTTCGACCTCGGGAACTCGTCCATCCAGTTCGTCCCTTCGATGAGCCCCGCCAACGCCTACTTCACCATGTGAGTCCGCCCATGCGGCATTCCGATCCGAGGAGAGTCACCATGAGGATCATCACCAGGGTTTTCGCCGCGTCCGCGGCGATACTGGCATCGGCGGGCGGCCTGGCGGGCCAGCAGGCCAATTCCCTGAATGCCCGCCTCCAGATCGGCGCGACGTCGCCGATGACGCCGGGACCCTTCACGGTCCAGACCTGCCCCGCGGCCACGGGACCCGGCACGCTGATCACGATCAGCTCGACGGCGCCCTCGTCCGGGGGTGTCCCCGTCGTCGTGGCCCTCGGCCCCGCGCTGACCGCCGGCGGCTTCACGACACCGGCCGGCCAGAAGCTCGACGTGTCCCTCGCCGGAATGGAGATCTGGTCCTCCCTGCTCCCCGGCTTCGTGAATTCGTGGTTCAACCTGAACTCGGCCGGGATCCTCCAGTTCGGCTACGTCGTCAACAGCCAGACGCCGGACTATGCCATCCAGGCGGCCGTCGTGGACCCCGCCGTGGCGCCGGTTCTCGATGGCTTCACCCTGACCGCCGCCTTCCAGGTCCAGGCGGTCGGGTACACGACCCTCACCCTCGGAGATGACGACGCCATCCAGATGCCCCTCGGGAGCTGGGCGTTCCCCTTCTACGACGTGGCGTACGCGGCCGTGTGGATCTGCTCCAACGGGCGGCTGACATTCGGAGCCGGGAGCTACGATTTCACGGAATCCGTGGCGGAGTTCGCGGCCGGGCCTCCGAGCATCAACATCTTCTGGGATGATCTCAATCCGTCGATGGGCGGGACGGTGACCGTGTGCAATGACTCCGGCCCGCAGCGGTTCCTGATCCGTTTCGACGCCGTCCCGGAGTTCGGAACCAGCAACAGCAACTCCGGGTATGCCTTCCTCTACGGCACGGGTTGGATCGGCCTCGCCTACGGAAGCGTGAGCCTTGCCGACGCCATCGCCGGCATCGGGCCCGGCAACGGCCTCGATCCGGCCCCGACACCGGTGGATCTCAGCGGATGCGCGGCATCGACCTGCACGGCATCCGGCATCAACGCCGGAATCTTCGAGCATTTCGACGGTGTGGCAACGAGCTTCGATCTCTCCCTCCACGCGGGCGTGATCTTCGCTCCGAGCACGGCCCCGGCCAACTGGTACTACGTCTACTGAGCTCCGGGTGGCCAGGTCAGCCGGCGAGGAAGCGGGTGAGGCGCGCCAGGGCGCGGGCGTGGCGCATCTGGATGGCGCCTTCGGAGCCTCCGCCGAGCTGTTCCGCGATCTGCCGGTAAGAAAGGCCTTCGAGGTCGCGAAGCTCGATGATCCGGCGATCGTCGTCGCGGAGCGTCTCGATGGCCTCGGCGAGGCGGTGGAGATCCTCGATCCGGGCGGCGTGGTCCGGGGGCGCCGCGCCATCGTCCTCGCGCAGGTTCTGGCGGATGACGCCGGACGAGAGGGCGGTCAGCGCGCGCTCGCGACGGCGCCTCACTGCGTCGCGGATGTTGTTGCGCGCGATGCCGGTGGCCCAGCGGAGAAAGGCGCATTCGTCGCGGACGTCGGAACGTCCGAAGTCCCGGAGAATCTCGATGAAGACGCCGTGGAGGAAATCGCCGGACTCGGCCTGGCGGCGTGCCTCGGGGCCCATCATCATCCGGATACGGGCGAGGAGGCGATCCGCGTAGCGGTCGAGGAGGCTCTCGAGGGCGGGCCGATCGCCGTCGCGGGCGCGGCGGAGGAGCACGAGCGTCGTGCCGAAGGCGTCGTCCGAATCCGTCATCGCATCTCTTCCGGCCGCTCCCAGACGAGGCGGACGCCGACGTTCATCTTCGACTGCTCCGCGGTCGACATCCAGCGGGACTGGATTCGGAACGAGCTCGGGTTGTTTGCGGTACGCAGCCCCCCCTGGAACCACACGATCATGCCCTCCTCGAAGCTCTCGGTGTCGGCGACGTACTCGGAGACCCCGCCCGCCATGTCCCGGACTCCGAAGGGGCTCTCGTCCACAGCGTAGGAGAGGATGGGCATGACGCGGCGGTGGCTCTTCGAGAGATACCCGTCGGAGAAGAGCGGGTCGAAGTCCTCGCCCCAGGGATAGGCCCGCAGATCGCCTCCCGAGGCGGCGTACTCCCACTCGGCGCCCGTGGGCAGGCGGACACGCCAGGGCGAACCCTGCGCCGCGAGCGTCGCGTTGCGCCAGCCGAGCCACTCGGCGATCTCACCTCGGGAGACACCGGAAACGGCGAAGCGGGCTGCCTCGGCGCGGTCCTCGTGAAGATGCGCAAGGAGGCGCTGGCGGCCGTCATCGCTTCTCGGCAGGAACGCGAGGCCGCCCCGGGCGGCGCGTGCATCCCGAAGGAGATCCGCGTTGACCGGGTCGTCGAGAAACGCGAGCCAGGCGGCCGTGCTGAGCTCGGTTCGGGCCATGAAGAACCGGGACAGTGTGACGGTGGCCGGCGCGGCCGATCCGAAGGCGTCGGCGTCCGTTCCGCGGCGCAGGGTTCCGGCAGAGATTTCGATGGCGTCGGGGAGCGTGAGCTCCATCGGAGTCAGCCGGCCGACGGCGCGGGTCTCGCCTCCGCGGGGGATGACGACGGGGAGGCGAAGGTCCGCGAAGCCGGCCTTCCGCAGCACGAGCAGGTACCGGCCGCCCGGCGCCTCGATGGGCGCCGAAGGGAGTGTCCCAGCCCGCGCATCGGCGCAGAACACGAGAGGCGCCCGGGTGGCGATGGTGCGAAGTCCGATCCGGGCTCCCGGGCCGACGATCGCCCGCCGCGGCATGCCCTCGCGGAGCACAGCGACCTCGAGCTGCCTGTCCGCCTCCACGTCGCCGAGGAGTTCGACGACGCGGGCGACGTCGAGTCCGAGAGCCTGCCACGGCGAACCCTCGATGCGGGGGAGCTCGAGCCCGACGGACCGCCCCCCGCCCGAGAGGACGATGCGCGCCGCCCCGGCTCCGGAGAACGCCGATCGCGCATCTCCCTCGCTGCCGACGTCCACGTCGTTCACGCGAGCGACGCGGTCGAATGTCCGGACGCCGGCCCCGGCCGCGGCTCCGCCCTCCCGTACGGCGCGGACGAAGAGGCCGTCGCCGGCCGGCTCTCCGTCGATCGAGAGCAGGATGTCGCCGGCCCGGAGGCCGGCGGGCGCCGGCGCGTCCTCTCCGGTCCCGTGGACGACGAGGGCGGCGTCGCCGGCCAGGAGATCCTGCGCGACGCGGGCCGGATCGGGGGCCCGCCACGGTATCGGGACGAGGCGGCGCTCTCCCGTCTCGGGGCGGATCCGGTGGAGGGACTGGTACCGGAAGAGGTAGATCTCCGCTCCCGCGTCCCCCTCGACGTGGAGGCGACCGAGACCGCGGAGTTCGGCGGCGTGGACACCTGCGTCGTCGTGGGCCACGACGAGATCGCGCCAGGTCGCAAGCGCGACATTGTCGCCCAGGCGGAGAGCGTCCCGCCATGCGTCGAGGTAGAACGCGGCCAGGGCCGCGCGGGCGGGCGGATAGCGTTCGCGACCCCCTCGAAAGGCCCAGGCTTCTGCGTTGCGGAAAGCGGCAAGCGCCTCCGATTCGAGGTGCCGGGCGGCGAGACGCAGCTCCTCGGCCCGGTGCCGGAGATCCGCGAGCCGGCGGCGGTCCGCGGCCGCCATGTACTCGGCCTGGAGGCGGTTCTCGAGGGCCCGGAGCGGCGGGTCGACCGATGCGACCTCTCGTCTTGCCTCCTCGAGACGCCGGCTGGCGGCCGTTCCCGCCGTGATGGCCTCGTCGGCTCGCAGGAGAGCGATGCCGTCAAGGATGTCCCCGCGCGCCGGATGCTGCCCGTCAAGAGCGGCGAGGCGTGCGTCCGCACCCTCCGCTGAGGGGATGTCCCGCCGGTGAAGGGCCTCGCGGGCGGCGCCCAGGGCGTCGCGGATCCGGACCGTGCGGCGTATCGACCCCACCGTGGTCACGGCGACGGCCGCGACGGCCAGAACGACGAGTGTCGCAATGGCGACGAAGGCGGCGGCGTTCCGGCGCGCAGACATCGCGAGCCGCCGCGCCGGTCCGGGGGGGCGCGCTTCGATGGGCTGGAAGGCGAGAAACGCCCGGCAATCCGCCGCCAGTGGCGCCGCTCCCTGGTAACGGTGGGCGGGCTCGAGGGCCATGGCGGTCCCGACGATCGTGGCGAGGTCCCGCGGGACGCTCCTGTTCACGGATCGGATAGGGCGCGCGAGGCCGCGCTGGATCGCGTCGAGGAGGCCCGCGACCGATTGCGATCGGAACGGGAGAACGCCGGCAATGCCCTCGTAGAGGATGACGCCGAGAGCGTAGACGTCTTCGAGGGGCGAGGCCCGGCCGGCGGTCCCGCGGATGCGCTCGGGCGGGATCCAGGCCGGCGTGCCCAGGATCTCGGCGGAGCGCGTGAGGAGTCCGGCGTCCGTCTCGGCATGAGCCAGGCCGAAGTCGATGAGCCGGGGATGGCCCCCGGCGTCGATCAGGATATTCGATGGCTTGATGTCCCGATGGACGATGCCGTGTCCGTGCGCGCACGCCGCCGCGTCGGCGACGCCGGCCACCATGGAGACGAACCACGCGGTGAAGTTCGTTCCGGTGAGGGCTCCGGAAGGCCGGAGGCCCAGCGCCGCGAGGGCGCGGGCCACGTCGGCGCCCGCCCGTCTTTGAGGCGGCGTCGCCACGAGGGTCTCGAGGAGGGCATCGAGCGGGACTCCCTCCACGAGCTCCATGGCGAACCACAGGATGCCTTCGCTGCCGCCTGCCGCGATGACCGGAACGATGCCGGGATGGTGGAGCGCCGCCAGCGCGGCCGATTCGCGCAGGAACCGCTCCGCGCGGCGCGGATCGAGGGCGGAGATGCCGGGAAGCACCTTGAGCGCCACATCCCGATCGAGGGAGACCTGGCGCGCGCGCCAGACGACGCCCATGCCGCCGCGGCCGATCTCATCCCTGAGGATGAAGTCGCCGAGCTGCCGGGGCGCCGCTCCTCCGTCCGCACCGCCGAAGCTCGAACGGGCCTGCTCGTAGACGGCGATGCGGCGCGTCGCGTCGGCGCGGGCGGCCTCGTCGAGTTCCGCGAGGAGCGCCCCGGCCTCGGGGGATTCTCCGCGGAGCCGTGCGAGGACGTACTGCTCGACGACCCGGTCCACCGGGCCCGAAGCACCGGATTCGTCCGGGGTTCTCACCCCGGTTCTCCGGCAGTCCGCGCGCGTTTCCCGTGAGGGTTGCGGGCAGGGAGAGGCATGGGATGTTCCGGCCGCTGACGGCCGCGAGTCTACAGTCCCCGCGCGATCGCGGCAACAACGGATCTCCGACGGCAGCCCGGGGCGGCAGGATCGCCCGGCGATACCGCGAGACGGCGCGCGGGAGGGCTGATAGCGTGTCGCATGCGCAAGCTCCTCCGCGGCATCGCCGAATTCCGCCGGACGCGGCGCGCCGGCTTCGCGGATCACTTCCGGAGGCTCGCGCTCGGCCAGACGCCGGACGCCCTTCTCTTCGCCTGCGCGGACAGCCGCGTCGTCCCGAACCTCTTCGCGTCGACGGAGCCCGGCGATCTCTTCGTCGTGCGCAATGTCGGGAATCTCGTGCCCTCGTGGGCGGAGGGCGGAGGTGCAGCCGGGTCGGAGGCGGCGGCCATCGAGTTCGCGGTGGGGACGCTTCGGGTCCGGGACGTCATCGTCTGCGGCCATTCCGGATGCGGCGCCATGCAGGCCCTCCATGACGGCAGGGCGCCGCTCGGGGCGCCTGGACTCGAGACGTGGATCCGCCATGGACGGGAGGCGCTCCGTGGACTCGATGACGATCTCCGCCCCGATCCGTGGCGGCCGCTAACCGACCGGCTCTCCCAGCGGAGCGCACTCCTGCAGATCGATCACCTCCGCTCGCATCCGGCGATCGCGCGAGCCGTCGAGGCAGGTGCACTCCGCCTCCACGTCTGGTGGTTCGACATCGCCGCCCTGGACGTTCTCCTCTTCCACGAGGCGGAAGGACGTTTCGTTCTCATCGACGAGGACCGCGTGCGGGGGCTCCTCGGCGACGAGGCTCCCTGAGGCGCCTCAGGCGTGGCGCACCGTATCGTCGCCGAGGTGGATGAGGCGGCGGTGGAGTCGATCGGCGCGACGGTAGAAGGCCTCCGCCTGGGCTGCGGGATCGAAGGCGCTCTGTCCTTCAAGGGCCGTCGAGCAAGCCTCGGCGCAGATGCCGAGCACGGCGTCCACATGTTCCCGGAAGGGCGGAACCGGCGTCACGCGGCGGCGGAGGGCGGCGAGCTCCTCGGGATTCCCCGCGAGGCGGGCGAGGATGCGCGCCAGATCCTCCGCGTCGCCGCGGCGGAAGAGGATGCCCCCCTCGCCGATGCGCTCGGGATAGGCGCCCGTGGCCGCGGCGACGACCGGGAGACCGAGCCCCCGGGCCTCATCGAGGACGTGTCCGTGGGTCTCGGGGCAGAGCGAGGGGAGGACCGCGAGGTGCAGCGGGAAGGTCTCGAGCTCCGCCGGGACATAGGGGCCATGGAACGTCACGGGGAGACCCGCCGCGAGCGAGCGGAGCCGCGCCGTCACGGTAGTGTCGATCGCCCAGCCGAAGACATGGACATCGAACGCCGCGGGTTCCGGGAGCCGCGCCAGGGCCTCGAGGACGAGGGGCTGCCCCTTGAGATCGCTCAGCGCGCCGAGGACGCCGATGCGGACGGGAGGCGGAGGAGGAGGCGCGACGGCGCGCCGCACCTCCGTGAGGCCCGAGGGAGGGACGACCGCGAACCGTCCGGCGGGAAGCCCCGTGAAGCGGACGATCCAGTCGCGGTGGGCCGCGGAGGCCACGGTCACGTGCGCGGCGAGACGCAGCTCGTTCAGCAGATCCGCCCTGCGAAGATCATGGATCGGGCCCAGCACGGCATACTCCGCCTCGGGGACGCCGAGACAGGGGAGGCACGTCCCGGCGACGGGCTCCTTCTCGCAGAGCTCGCCGGAGGGAGGGATCCGGAAGCCCCGCGCGCACGTCACGTAGAGATCCTGGAGCGTGACGACCGCAGGGATCTTCCGGGTGAAGGCCACATGGACCAGGTTCGTCGTGAGGCGCACCCAGTGCTGCACGTGCACGAGGTCGGGGCGGAGGCGGTCGAGAAGCTCTCCCGCGATCCGAGCTACGGGGGGACAGAAGGGCCGGTCGAGGTCCTCGAAGAAGAGGTCGTCGCGGTGGATCCGCAGCACGGGAACCGGTCCCGACCGGTCCTCGGTGACATCCTCTCCGGACCGGGGTCGCGTGGATCCTGCGATGACGGTGACGTCGTGTCCACGACCGGCCAACTCGGCGACGAGCCGCGACACGTAGTTCTCCGTCCCTCCGCGGACCTCCGGCGGAAAGCCGTGCACGAACTCGACGATCTTCATGGGGGTCCGCGCTCCGTCCTTGCCGCCGGGGATTCTGGCGATCCCGGCGAGGGTCCTCGATGTTAGCCCGGATGATTCATGAAGACGAGCCGCGGCAGTCGAAACGCGCGCTTCGCTGCATCAGCGAGGATTCTCCGAGCCGCGACGAGCCCTGACGAAGGGTCGGAGATCACCGCTCTGACGGCGTGGCATTCGTGAGTCGTCCGGGCTGAGGGGCCGGAGGCGTCGCGTCTCGGCCATTGACGTGACATCGCGGAGGGCCTATGCTCGGGCAGGTCATGGATCGATCGATGCCCGGATTTCGGAGATCTCCGGCCCTCTGGCGGGGCGCCCTGATCCTGCTGGCCGCGCTGGCGCTGGTCGGGGGTCCGTGGATCCATGAGGCCCTGGATCACTGCGGCGACGCGTCGTCGGATGACGGCGGCGGTTGCCAGATCTGTCTCGCCCAGGGCGCCCACATCGCACCGGCGGCCGACCCGCCGGCGATGCCTCCGCCTGAGGCCGGAGGCGTCCACCTCGCAGCGGCGGCCGTCGCCGCGGCCCCGGACATCCGGAGCCACGCCGCCCGCGGTCCCCCCGCCTCCTCCTAGCGCGTCTCGTTTCCGGCAGGTTTCGAACGACGGAGGAGATTCCATGCGCGCCGAAACGCTTGCGGCCGGGGGACCGCGTATCTATTCCCTGTCATGGCTTCTACTTGTGTGTCTCTCGGCGGTGCACGCCCCTGGCCAGGAGGTCGACGATCTCCGGAAGAAGGTTGCCGACCTCACCGGCATGGTCCAGGTGCTCACCGGGCGGGTGTCCGAACTCGAGGGCGAGCTTGGCCGCGAGCGCGTCGAGAAGCGCGGCCAGGCCCTCGAGGACGCGATCCTCGAGATGGATCTCAAGGTGGGCGCCGTCTCGCGGCGGATGGACGGTCTCGTCATCGCGGCCGGGCAGACCCGGTCCTTCATCGAGATCTCGTTCAACTCCCTGTTCGCCGCCGGGACGTCCACGGCCTCGGAGGAGGAACTCCGATCCCTGCACGCCGGAGGGCACGACCCCCGGAAGCGGGGGTTCACCGTCCAGAACGAGGAGCTGACCTTCCAGGGCGCCGTGGATCCCTGGTTCCGCGGCGAGGCCCACATCATCCTGTTCATCGACGGGGAGGGGGAGACCGTCGTGGAGCTCGAGGAGGCCTTCCTCACGACCCTCGCTCTGCCGGCGGATCTCCAGATCAAGGCCGGCATGTACTTCACGGAGTTCGGCCGCCTGAACCCCCGCCATCCCCACGGATGGAGCTTCGTGGACCAGCCCGTGATCCTGTCGCGCTTCTTCGGCCCGGACGGCCTCCGGGCGCCGGGGGCGCGCCTCTCGTGGCTCGCCCCCGTTGGGTTTCCCCTCGAGATCCTCGGCGGCGTGCAGAACGCCAACGGCGAGACGGCCGTGTCCTTCCTCTCGAGCGAAGAAGCCGGAATGCCGGGAGGACGGCCCTTCATCGAACGGGACGTGGACAGCTTCGAGGACCTTCTCTGGTCGACGCGAGCCGTGGCGACCCTCGACCTCTCGAGCGAGGTCGTCCTCGCTGTCGGCGCCTCCGGCGCATTCGGTCCCAACGCCGCCGGCCGTGACACGAACACCGCCATCTGGGGTCTCGACGTCTTCCTCGAATGGCGGCCGTTGGACGCCGAGAAAGGCTTCCCCTTCGTGACCTTCCAGTCGGAGTTCCTCTGGCGTGAGATGGGGGCCGACCTCGCGATCCTCGATCCGGAGGCGCCCGAGGAGGGGCCGGTTCCGGTCGTTCTGCCGGGAGGAGATCTCCACGACTTCGGCTTCTACGCCGAGGTGAACTGGGGCTTCTCGCCGGGCTGGGTCCTCGGCCTGCGCGGCGAGTACGCGGGCGGCGGGGACTCGGAGGGCGACTTCCTCCGCGAGGAGCGCATCCGGCTTTCGGCGGCGCTCACGCACTACGTCTCGGAGTTCTCGAAGATCCGTTTCCAGACGAACTTCGACGATTCGGACTTCCTCGAGGACGGGGATGCGGTGTCGGTGTGGCTGCAGATCGAGTGGATCCTCGGGAGCCACGGGGCTCACCGATTCTGAGGAGGAGAGGGTCATGAAGATCGTCATCGCACTCCTCGTGCTCTCGATGTCCGCGGTGACCGCGGCGGGCCAGCCGCCGGCGCGGCCGCCCGTCGTCGTGGTGGCGACGGTGCCGGACCTGGCCGAGATCGCCCGGCTCGTGGGCGGCGACCGCGTAGAGGTCACGTCTCTCGTCCAGGGCCCCCAGGATCCCCACTTCCTCGAGGCCCGTCCGTCCTTCATCAGGGATGCGGGGCGGGCGGACATCCTTCTCCATGTGGGGATGGAGCTCGAGATCGGTTTCCTGTCGCTCGTGGTCACCGAGTCCCGGAACGGCCGGATCCAGCCGGGCGCCCCGGGGTACGTCGATGCCTCGGCGGGCATCGAACGGCTCGAGGTCCCGTCGGGAGTCGTGGACCGGAGCCGCGGCGACGTCCACGCACAGGGGAATCCCCACTACCTGCTCGATCCGGTCAACGTGAAGATCGTGGCGGCGACGATCCGGGACGCGCTCGCCGTGGCGGATCCTGCCGCCGCGGAGATCTTCCTCCGGAACCAGGAGGCGATCGGGCGCCGCATCGACGTGGCCATGTTCGGCGAGGAGATCCTGGCCTCCATGAAGGGCTCCGTCCTCGCCGAGCTGCAGGTGCAGGGGCGTCTTCGGGAGGTCCTCGAGCGCCGCGATCTCCTCGGTAGTCTCGGCGGCTTCGCCCGGGACCTGCTGCCGGCGGCGGGGAAGTCCGTCGCCGTCTACCACGCGGGCGGGCTCACCTACCTGCTCCATCGCTTCGGCATCCGGATGGCTGCGGCGCTGGAGTCGAAGCCGGGCATTCCGCCGAGCCCCCGGCATCTCGCGACGACGATCAAAACGCTCGCCGACGGACACGTCACCGCCGTCTTCCACGCCGTGCACAACGACCGCACGATCCCGCGAAACGTGGCTCAGAAGATCGGAGGGCAGGCCTTCGTCTACGCGCATCAGGTCGGCGCTGTGCCCGGGGCGGCCGATCTCTTCGCCCTGCACGCCTACAACGTGACGCAGCTCCGGACGGCGCTCCTGGGGGGACCGTGACCGCCGGGCGGGCGATCGTCAGGCTCGAGGGGGCTTCCTTCGGCTTCGGCGGCCGGACCGTCGTGCCGCCCGTCGATCTGACGGTTTTCCGGGGGGATCGCGTGGGGATCGTGGGTCCGAACGGCTGCGGGAAGACGACCCTCATGCGCGGGATCCTCCGGATCGTGCCGCCGCGGACGGGCCGCGTCGTCCACGAGGGGCGGCCCGTCTTCGGATACGTGCCGCAACGCGACGCCATCGACTGGGTCTTCCCGTTCCCGGCGGAGGACGTCGTGTCGATGGCCCTCCTCCGGGCCATCCCGCCCATCGGACGCCGGAACATCCGGGCCGCGGCGCGCCGGGCCCTTGCCGCCGTGGGGATCGAGGACCTCGCGTCCCGGCCCTACCGCGACCTTTCGGGAGGCCAGAAGCAGCGCGTCCTCATCGCGAGGGCCCTGGCCCTGAAGCCCGACGTCCTGGCGCTCGACGAGCCCACCTCGGGGATGGACCTCGGCGCGGCGCGGCAGGTCCTCGACCTCCTGCGGAATCTCGTCCGGAACCGGGGGCTCACGGTTCTCATGGTCAGCCACGATCTGCAACTCGTCGCGAACGAGACCGCCACCGTTCTCCTCTTCGGCTCCGACGGGTGCATCACGGCGGGACCGGTCGGGCAGGTCATCTCGAGTTCCGCCCTCTCGAACATCTACCGCGTGCCGGTCCGCGTCGTGGAGACCGGCGGACACCGGGCGATCCTGCCGGGCGACGTGCCGTGAACCCGTTCCTCGACCTGCTCGACGCCGTCAGGACCTTCCCGGATTCGGTGGCGGCGAGCCTCATCCTCGCGGCGGCGTCAGGGTTCCTCGGCGTCCACGTCGTCCTCCGGCGGAGCGTGTTCATCGGGTTTGCTCTTTCCCAGGTGGCGGCTGTGGGCGTGGCCCTTTCCTTCCTCCTCGAAACGACGGCCCTCTCGGCGTCGCTCCACCACATCTTCGGAGGCGACGCCGACCGCTGCCACATGGCCTTCGCCGTGATGTTCGAGATTCTCGCCGTCATCGGTCTCACGCTGGCGGGAAAGCGCCGCGGCCGCGCGCCGGAGCTCCTGCTCGGCGTCACGTGGGTCGGCGCCGGCGCCGCGTCGATCCTCCTCGTCGCCGCGGCCTCCGACGCCCACGGACTCGACGAGATGCGCACCCTTCTCACCGGGGATCTCCTTGGCGTCGGCCCCGGAGATCTGCGGCTCCTGCTCCTCGTCCTCCTTCCCGTTCTCTTCGTGACGGGGCTCTTCGTCGAGCGCATGGTGTTCGTGGCCTTCGACGTCGAAATGGCGCGAGCGCTCGGGATCCGGACCGGGCTCTGGGATCTCCTCCTCTACCTCGCCCTCGGCGCCCTGTTCGCCGTATCCCTGCGCATGACCGGCACGCTCTTCTCGTTTGCCTACCTCGTCCTGCCCGCCGCCGCGGCCCTCCGGCTCGCGCGCCGCCCCGTCGTCCTCTTCGCCGTGGCCGTCGGTGTCGCGCTCCTCTCCGGCGCCCTCGGGTTCATCGCGTCCTGGGAACTCGATCTTCCCGCGGGCCCCGCGGCGGCGGCGGCCGTCTTCCTCGTCTACCTTGTCGTCCTTCTCCTCCCGCGGCGGGCCTGACCCGCGCCGGGGTCGTCGAGAACGCAAGCTGTCCGCGGTCGCGAGACCAAGGGACGCACGAAGCCATGAACCGTCCCGGCGTTGACCGGAGGGTCGGACATCGGGCTCCGGCGTTGGTGTCGCAGGCCCCGGCCGCGGAGACTCGGGAGGGATGTCGGGGCGCCGCATCGGGGTCAAGGTTCGGC